>NZ_JBSFET010000030.1:0-73873 GCF_053594575.1 Streptomyces sp. NPDC001880 | reverse complement strand
CCGCAAGGTCACCTTCATCGCCAAGTCCGAGTACTTCACCGGACCCGGCGTGAAGGGCAAGCTGACCGCGGCCTTCTTCAAGGGCGCTGCGGGCCGGGCGCCGCGCCGAGCCCGTCCGCCGACGGCTGCGGAGGAGGTACGTGGTCGAGCCCGCCGGACGGACGGGGGCAGCCCGGGACGGCGCTCGCGCTCTCGCTGCGGGGCCCCGGGACCCCGGGCTCGTCCGCGGTCCCGGCCGTCGTCGCCGCCGACCAGCCGTACCGGTCGAGACCGCGCACCAGCGCCCGGACCATCTGCGGGTCGAACTGCGTGCCCGCACACCGCTTCAGCTCCTCCAGCGCGGCCGGCACCGGTCTCCCCCGCCGGTACGACCGGGTCGAGGTCATCGCGTCGAAGGCGTCCGCCACCGCGACGACCCGGGCGAACTCCGGGATCTCGCGTCCGCTCAGCCCGTACGGATAGCCACTGCCGTCGAGCCGTTCGTGGTGGTGCAGGATCGCGGCCCGCGCCTCGCCGAGGAAGCCGATGCCGCGGACGATCTCGTGCCCGTACTCCGGATGCAGTTCGATCACCTGTCGTTCCTGGGGCGTGAGCGGCCCGTCCTTGCGGAGCACCCGGGTGGGGACGCCGAGTTTGCCGACGTCGTGCAGGATGCCGGCGAAGCGGACGACCTCCAGACGGTCCGGGGCCATGCCCAGTTCGCGGGCGATGAGGACGGAGGCCCGCCCGACCCGTTCGCTGTGGCCGCGGGTGTACGTGTCCTTGATGTCGACGGCCTGCACCAGCGCCCTGATGGTGGCGCGGTGGGCGGCGTGCTCGCGGTGGTACTGGGCGAAGACCCAGCAGGAGATGTACATCGGCAGCAGGACGATGAGCGCGGAGAGCGGACCGTACGGGCCGCGCCACAGGACCGCCATCATCAGCCCCGCCAGTCCGTGCACCAGGTGCGCCCCCAGCGAGCGGGGCAGCAGCCCGCTCCAGGCCCGCCGCAGGGGCAGCCGTTCGGCCGCGACCAGGATGGAGCCGTCCAGCGCGGTCAGCACGAGGCTGAAGGCCAGGACGGCGGCGCAGGCGGGCAGGAGCGCGTAGGGCAGGTCGGGGAGCCGGCCGGAGCCGCCGAGCGTGGCGCTGCCGCCGAGGAGTCCGTGGACGGACGAGGCCGCCCAGACCGTGACGGCGAGCTGCGCGGCCCGCCAGACGCGCCGAGCGGCGGCGGGCGGCTGTTCCACCCGGCCGACGAGCGATCCGGGCACCGCGACGAGGGCTGCGGCGGCGGGCGGCAGCAGGAAGGCGGCGGCGAGCAGCAGCGGAAAGAAGGACCCGGCACGGATCGGCACGGAGCTGCCGAAGAAGGGGCGTCGCCCGGGGAGTTCACAGACGAGATAGAGCCCGGCGAGCAGTGCGACGGTGACCCACGGGGTTTCCGCGCCGCCGCGCAGGGCGGGGAACACACACCACAGGGCGCCCCATGCGACCGCCGCAATGTACGGGCGCGCCGCCCCGCGTGTGGCTCTCACCCGCTCGGCCCGCCCCCCAACATGGTCAATGGAGGCGCCACGCTAGCGAGTTGCGCGACCGGTCGAGCGCCAATGCGCCCGATTAGCACGTTCGGGTGATTCGGTGGCGGCGGCCGGTACGGCCCGGCCGCCGGGTGTCATTCTTTGGCGGCGGTCGGCTGTTCGCTCGCCGCGGCCGTCACGTCCTGCTCGGGCACGGCCTGCCCCGAGCGGATCAGATCGATCCGGCCCATGACCTTGGACCGCAGATCGCTGGGCACGTCGTCATGGCCGCAGCAGCGCTTCACCAGCTTCTTGACCGCCTGCTCCAGTCCGTACTTCTCCAGGCACGGGGAGCACTCCTCGAAGTGCACCTCGAACTTGGTGCAGTCGCTGTCGGGCATCTCGTGGTCGAGGAACTCGTAGAGATGATCGAGGACTTCCGAGCAGTCCGTCTCGTGCGGCTCTCCGCAGCTCATGAGCCCGAGCCTTTCCGATCGTCCGACTCTCCGGCACCGGCCGGGACGAGCCCGCGCTCACGGGCGTAGTCCTCCAGCATGCCGCGCAGCTGGCGGCGGCCCCGGTGCAGTCGGGACATCACCGTACCGATGGGAGTCCCCATGATGTCCGCGATCTCCTTGTAGGCAAAGCCCTCGACATCGGCGAGATACACGGCGATGCGGAACTCTTCGGGGATCGCCTGCAGTGCGGACTTCACGTCGGAGTCCGGCAGGTGGTCGAGCGCCTGCGACTCCGCGGAGCGCAGACCGGTCGACATGTGCGACTCGGCGCGCGCCAGCTGCCAGTCCTCGATCTCCTCGGCGGCGCTGCGCTGGGGTTCGCGCTGCTTCTTGCGGTACGAGTTGATGAACGTGTTGGTGAGGATGCGGTACATCCACGCCTTGAGGTTGGTGCCCTCACGGAACTGGTGGAAGGAGCCGTACGCCTTGGCATATGTCTCCTGGACCAGGTCCTCGGCGTCCGCGGGGTTGCGCGTCATGCGCAGCGCGGCCGAGTACATCTGGTCGAGGTAACCGAGCGCGTCCCTCTCGAAGCGCGCGTTGCGCTCGGCGGGCGTCTCCTGTGCGCGGCCGTCGTCGGTCCCCGTGTCGGTCCCAGTGACCGGACCCACCTCCTCCAACGCTGTGGCGGAGCCGAAACCGGACCCGCTCGAATCGGAGAATAGTCGACCTTCCTTGGAGACGGGCTGTCGTTCCGATCCGCCCGGCGCCCGCTCGGGAGTGGTCCTGGCCGCATGCAGCACCGTCCACTCCAGGTCAGCGGCGTTCGAGCGGCGCGGGCAGATGGTCGAACCCATGCGACGGACTCCCTCTCCACGTACGACGTTGATGTACCGATGACACCGACAACAGTGGCCCCCCGCGCAACATTCCCGGGGTGTGCGTCACACGAGGGCGCCCAGCCAGCCGGTCACGGCGGAGGTCAGGATGCCCATCACCTCGTCCGGGCTCAAACCGGCCTTCTTCGGCACGGCGAACCCGTGATCGCCGTACGGCACTTCGACGAGCTCGTACTCCCCCGGCGGGAATTCGGCGGGCCGCCCGAACGGGTCGCGGCCGCCCTGCACGACGAGCGTGGGGACGCCGGTGCCGAGGAGCTCGTCCTCGCGGGACTTCTCCGGCTTGCCCGGCGGGTGCAGAGGGAAACCGAGCGCGAGGACGGCGTGGGCGCCCAGCTCCGCGGCGGTGCGACAGGCCACCCGGGCCCCGGCGCTCCGCCCGCCCGCGACGACGGGCGCCCCGGCGGCGGCGAGCGCGGGCCACAGCCCCCGCCACCCGGTGTCCAGGGTCTTCGGGGCGGGCGCGAGCCGCTTCCCGGCGACCCGCCACGGCTGCTCCACCAGGGCCACGGTCACCCCGTGGGCGGGCAGTGCGGCGGCCAGGGCCTGGAGGTCGCGGGCCTCGATGCCGCCGCCCGCGCCGTGGCCGAGGGCCAGCACCAGCCGCGCGCTCCCGGTCTTCTTCGTGCCCGTCGCAGGGAACCAGCTGATCCTGGCCGGTCCGGCATCGGTGTCGACCGCCTCGACCCGGCGGCCCGTCTCTGCAGTACTCACATGTCCCATCCTCCCCGCCCCGGGCTCAGAAGAGGGTGCCCACCTCCGGCGCGGCCAGCTCTTCCAGCAGTTCGGGGCCGTTGTTGCGGACGTTGCTGACGGCCGTGGCCACCGGATAGGCCCGCATCAGGCCGCCCGGCGGCGGTGCGAGCAGGGCCCTCAGCTCCTCGATGCCGGTGCGCGAGGGGTCGAGCCAGGCGTCCCAGCGGTCCGGAGTCAGCATCAGCGGCATCCGGGGGTGGATGTCGGCGAGCGTGGCGGGTCCGTCGGCGGGGGCCACGGCGAGCGGGGTGGTCTCCGCCTCGGTCGTGATCACCGAGCAGGTCACCCACCAGGCCATCGGGTGGTCGTCCGGCAGTGTCCGGTCGCGCCAGAACTCGTACAGTCCGGCCATCGCGAAGACCGATCCGTCGGCGGGCGTCACGAAGTACGGCTGCTTGCGCGGGCGCTTCTTCCTCCCCTTCTCCTCCAGCTGCCGTTCGTCCGCGCCGGTGACCCACTCGTAGTAGCCGTCGGCGGGCAGGATGCACCGCCGGGAGACGAAGGGGCGGCGAAAGGACGGCTTCTCGTGGACGGTCTCGGCGCGGGCGTTGATCATCCGCGCGGCGCCCTCCGGTGACTTCGCCCAGGACGGTACGAGTCCCCACTTCAGCGCGCGCATCTGGCGAACCGGACGCGGGTCGTCTGCGTCTTTCAGAGGACGCTCCAGTACGGCGTAGACCTCCTTGGTGGGCGCCACGTTCCAGTCGGGCGCCAGGGATTCCGCCGGTTCCCACTTCTCGACCCGGAAGAGTCCGGTCAGGTCCTCGGGCCGCCGACTCGCTGCATACCGTCCGCACATAAGTGCCAGACTGCCACGACCGCCACGCCGGCCGGACGCCGATACCGCAAGCCGAACCGCAAGGAGCCGCCCACGTCATGAACAGCACCGATCTGGGCAATCTGTGGGACCGCGTGTCCGGTACCCAGCCCGCCCCCGAGCAGTGGCTCGTGGTGGTGACCGGCACGCTCGCGCTGATAGCCGTCGTGCCGAACCCGATATGGCGGCTGACCCGCAACGCGATCACCATCGCGCACGAGGGCGGGCACGGGCTGATCGCCCTGCTCACCGGACGGCAGCTGTCCGGCATCCGGCTGCACTCGGACACCAGCGGCCTGACCGTCAGCCGCGGCAAGCCGACCGGGATCGGCATGATCCTCACCGCGGCCGCCGGCTACACCGCCGCGCCGCTGCTGGGCCTGGGCGGCGCGTGGCTGCTGGTCGACGGCAGGATCACCCTCCTGCTGTGGGTGGCCACCGCGCTGCTCGCGGTGATGCTGGTGATGATCCGCAATGTGTACGGGGCGCTGACGGTGATCCTCACCGGCTCGGGCTTCCTGCTGGTGTCCTGGCTGGCCTCACCCGCCTGGCAGTCGCTGTTCGCGTACACCGTGGTCTGGTTCCTGCTGCTCGGCGGCGTGCGCCCGCCCTTCGAGCTCCAGTCCAAGCGGCGGTACGGCGGTGCGCCGGACTCGGACGCGGATCAGCTGTCGCGGCTGACGGACGTACCGGCCGCGCTCTGGCTCTTCCTCTTCCACTCGGTGTCGCTCTGCTCGCTGATCGGCGGCGGGCGCTGGCTGCTCGGTCTGTGAGGGCGGGGGCGGCGGGGGCCGACGAAAGCTGCCGTGCTCGCCGGACGCTCTAGAGTGAGGTCCATGACCGAAAGTTCCGTGCACCCCGCCCTCTGGCCCGCCCCGCATGCGACCGGGGCCGTCGACGCGACGGTCACCGTGCCCGGATCGAAGTCGGTCACCAACCGCGCGCTCGTCCTCGCCTCGCTCGCCGCCGAGCCCGGCTGGCTGCGCCACCCGCTGCGTTCCCGCGACACCCTGCTGATGGCCGAGGCGCTGCGCGCGATGGGCGTCGGCATCGAGGAGGGCGTGGGCCCGGACGGCTCCGGCGAGGTCTGGCGGGTCATCCCGGCCGGCCTGCACGGCCCGACCACGATCGACGTCGGCAACGCCGGCACGGTCATGCGCTTCCTGCCGCCGGTCGCCGCGCTCGCCGACGGCCCGATCCGCTTCGACGGCGACCCGCGTTCGTACGAGCGCCCGCTGACCGGCGTGATCGACGCACTTCGGGTGCTCGGCGCCCGGATCGACGACGAGGGGCGCGGCTCGCTGCCGATGACGGTGCACGGCGGCGGTGCGCTGGACGGCGGACCGGTGGCGATCGACGCCTCCTCGTCCTCCCAGTTCGTCTCGGCGCTGCTGCTGTCGGCGCCGCGTTTCAACCAGGGGGTGGAGGTGCGCCACACCGGCGCCAGGCTCCCCTCCATGCCGCACATCCGGATGACCGTCGACATGCTGCGGGCGGTCGGCGCGCAGGTCGACGAACCGGAGACGGGCGGCGAGCCGAACGTCTGGCGGGTCTCCCACTCCGCCCTGCTCGGCCGTGACCTGACCATCGAGCCCGATCTGTCCAACGCCCAGCCGTTCCTCGCGGCCGCCCTGGTCACCGGCGGCCGGGTCACGATCCCCGACTGGCCCGAGCGCACCACCCAGCCGGGCGACGCGCTACGGGAGATCTTCACGGCGATGGGCGGCAGCTGCGAGCTGACCGAGCGCGGCCTCACCTTCACCGGTTCGGGCCGTATCCACGGCATCGACGTCGACCTCGGCGAGGTCGGCGAGCTGACTCCGGGCATCGCGGCCGTCGCGGCGCTGGCCGATTCCCCGTCCACCCTGAGCGGTGTCGCCCATCTGCGGCTGCACGAGACGGACCGGCTGGCCGCGCTCACCAAGGAGATCAACGAGCTCGGCGGCGATGTCACCGAGACCGCCGACGGTCTCCGCATCCGGCCCCGGCCGCTGCACGGCGGTACCTTCCGTACGTACGACGACCACCGGATGGCCACCGCGGGGTCGATCATCGGCCTTGCCGTCCCCGGAGTGGAGATCGAGAACGTGGCGACAACCGCCAAGACCCTGCCGGACTTCCCGCAGATGTGGACCGGAATGCTCGGGGCCTGAGACATGCGCCGCTACGGCAAGAACCCCGACGAGGACGACATCCGGGTCCGCCCCAACCGCAAGGGCAACCGGCCCCGTACCAACATCCGGCCCAAGCACGAGGACGCCGAGGAGGGCATGGTCCTCACCGTCGACCGGGGCCGTCTCACCTGTCTCGTCGACGATCGTACGGTCATGGCGATGAAGGCCCGTGAGCTGGGCCGGAAGGCCGCCGTGGTGGGTGACACCGTCTCTCTCGTCGGTGATCTCTCCGGTGACAAGGACACCCTCGCCCGCATCGTCCGCATCGGTGAGCGCCGCTCGGTGCTGCGCCGGACCGCGGACGACGACGATCCGTACGAGCGGGTGGTCGTCGCCAACGCCGACCAGCTGGCGATCGTCACCGCGCTGGCCGATCCGGAACCCCGGCCTCGGATGATCGACCGCTGTCTGGTCGCCGCGTACGACGGCGGGCTCTCCCCGCTCCTGGTCCTCACCAAGTCGGATCTGGCCTCCCCGGACAAGCTGCTGGAGGCGTACACCCCACTGGGCGTCCCGTTCATCGTGACCAGCCGCGAGGAGCTGGAGAACGGCGACGCGGCCGAGCGGGTCCGCGAGCAGCTGAACGACCGGGTCACCGCCTTTGTCGGGCACTCCGGCGTCGGCAAGACCACACTGGTCAACGCGCTGGTACCGAAGGACCGGCGGCGTACGACGGGAGTGGTCAACGCGGTCACCGGCCGCGGCCGGCACACCACCACATCGGCGCTGGCGCTGCCGCTGCCGGACTACCGCGGCTGGGTGATCGACACCCCCGGTGTCCGCTCCTTCGGGCTCAACCACATCGACCCGTCCCGGGTGATCCACGCCTTCCCCGACCTGGAGCCCGGCACCGAGAACTGCCCGCGCGGCTGCACCCATGACAGCCACGAACCGGAATGCGCCCTGGTCGCCTGGGTGGCGGACGGCCATGCCGATCCGGCCCGGCTGGACTCGCTGCACCGGCTGCTGTCCACGCGGGAGCGGCGCGAAGGCGACTGACCGAGGCACGTTTGCGATCTACCGCCGCAGGTAAATGCATAATCACACTCAGTGTGGCAAGGCGGTCACCGAAGTGGGAGGGCACTGACGATGGCGTGGCTGCTGGTCGTGGTCGCAGGACTTCTGGAGACCGGCTTCGCCGTCTGTCTGAAACTCTCGCACGGCTTCACCCGGCTCTGGCCGACCATCGCGTTCTGCGTCTTCGCGCTCGGATCCTTCGGTCTGCTGACGTTGTCACTGAAGAAGCTCGACGTGGGGCCCGCCTACGCGGTGTGGACCGGCATCGGCGCGGCGGGCACCGCGATTTACGGCATGGTCTTCCTCGACGACGTGGTCTCCACCCTCAAGCTGGTCTCGATCTCCCTGGTGATCGTCGGGGTGATCGGACTCCAGCTCTCGGGCTCGTCCCACTGACCCCGTCCGCCGTCCGCCCCGCCACGAGGGCCTGTCCGGCGGATCAGGGCCGAACAGGGCGCGGCGTCCGGTGCGGTGCGTCGCAAGGCGCCGGATCACCTCATAGGGGAGCTGTCCGGGTGGCTCGGCGACGTGGCGAAGTGCCGTGCCGGACACCGCGACCCCGGCCAGGATCCGCCGGTGGCCCCGTTCACCTGCGGTCGATACTGTGACGGCATGCCCGATTACCACGATGATCTGCGCCTTGCCCATGTACTGGCGGACGCCGCCGACGCGGCGACGATGGACCGGTTCAAGGCTCTCGACCTCAAGGTCGAGACCAAGCCGGACATGACGCCGGTGAGCGAGGCCGACAAGGCCGCCGAGGAGCTGATCCGCGGCCACCTCCATCGGGCCCGCCCGCGCGACGCGATTCTGGGCGAGGAATTCGGGATCGAGGGCACCGGCCCGCGGCGCTGGGTCGTCGACCCGATCGACGGCACCAAGAACTACGTACGGGGCGTGCCCGTCTGGGCGACGCTGATCTCGCTGATGGAGGCCGGCGAGGAAGGCTTCCAGCCGGTGGTCGGCGTGGTCTCCGCACCCGCGCTGAACCGGCGCTGGTGGGCGGCGAAGGGGGCGGGCGCGTTCTCCGGCCGCAGCCTGACCTCCGCGACCCGGCTCCAGGTGTCGAAGGTGGAGCGGATCGCGGACTCCTCATTCGCGTACGCGTCACTGAGCGGCTGGGAGGAGCAGGGCCGGCTCGACGGATTCCTGGATCTGACCAGGGCCTGCTGGCGCACGCGTGGGTACGGGGACTTCTGGCCGTACATGATGGTCGCCGAGGGTTCGGTGGACATCTGCGCGGAGCCGGAGCTCTCGCTCTGGGACATGGCGGCCAACGCGATCATCGTCCAGGAGGCGGGCGGGAAGTTCACCAGCCTGGACGGGGTCTCCGGTCCGGGCGGCGGCAACGCCGCGGCCTCGAACGGACTGCTCCACCATGAGCTGCTCGGTTATCTGAACCAGCGTTACTGAACCAGCGTTACCGAACCAGCGTTACTGAACCGGCGTTACTGAACCGACGTCACTGAACCGGCACACCCGGCCACGCTCCATCACCGAAGGGCGTCGCACACCGGCGCACACCCTTTGAGCGGTTCGCCCCCCTTGTCCCTTCCGCGCATCGGTGCAACTCTGAGAGTCCCCCGCTTGTGAATTTGTGAATCGGCTCACGCGCCCTTTCACCAAGGAGGTGGCTCCCTTCATGCTCGTCCGAGACGCCATGAGCACGCTGGTCCTCACCATCGGGCCCGCCCATACGCTCCGCCAGGCCGCCCGGCTGATGTCGGTCCGCCGCATCGGGGCCGCGGTCGTCCTCGACAAGGACAACAGCGGGCTCGGCATCCTCACCGAACGCGACATACTCAACGCGGTCGGCTCCGGCCAGGATCCGGATGTCGAGATCGCAGCCACCCACACCACCACCGACGTGGTCTTCGCCGCGCCCACCTGGACCCTGGCGGAGGCCGCGGAGGCCATGACACACGGCGAGTTCCGCCACCTGATCGTGCTGGACGACCACGGGCCCGTGGGCATCGTCTCCGTCCGCGACATCCTGCGCTGCTGGGCGC
This sequence comes from Streptomyces sp. NPDC001880, assembly GCF_053594575.1. Taxonomy (NCBI): domain Bacteria; kingdom Bacillati; phylum Actinomycetota; class Actinomycetes; order Kitasatosporales; family Streptomycetaceae; genus Streptomyces; species Streptomyces sp. NPDC001880. The sequence continues at coordinate 64,244 of NZ_JBSFET010000030.1, read as the reverse complement.
CCGCCAGGCGCCGCCACCACGCGGAACTCATCGTTTGAGCCCCCGGTGAACGACCGGTGGGCCGGTCTCCCCTCGAGGGGAGACCGGCCCACCGCCGACGACAGTCGTCCGGATCAGCCACGAAGGGCCTGGACCGCGGCCTCCAGACGCTTGCCGAAGTCGCCGTCCGCCTGGCGGAAGTTGTTGATCGCGCGCTCGGCGATGTCGTCGCGCGACACCTTGGCGATGAACCCGGCGAGGTTCTCGATCAGCCGGGCCTTCTCGTCCTCGGAGTAGAGCCGGTAGAGGTTTCCGGCCTGCACGAAGTCGTTGTCCTCGGCATGGCTCGGGGCCACGTGCGTGGCGACTTCGCCGGAGACGGTGGTGGGCTCCCACAACGGGCGGTCGGTCTGGGCCGGACCGCCGAAGCTGTTCGGCTCGTAGTTCTTCGCACCCTTGTGGCGGCCGTCGTACAGGTAGCCGTCCCGGCTGTTGGTGCGCGCCTCGGTGGCGTGCGGACGGTTCACCGGCAGGTGGTCGGCGTTGATGCCGACGCGGTAGCGGTGGGCGTCGCCGTAGGCGAAGAGACGGCCCTGGAGCATCTTGTCGGGGGACGGGCCGATTCCCGGCACGAAGTGCGCGGGGCTGAAGATCGACTGCTCGACCTCGGCGAAAATGTTCTCCGGGTTGCGGTTGAGCTCCAGCTTCCCGATCTCGATCGGCGGGTAGTCCGCGTGCGGCCACACCTTGGTGAGGTCGAACGGGTTGAAGCGGTACGTGGCCGCCTCGGCCGCCGGCATGATCTGGACCTGCACCGTCCAGGACGGGAAGTCGCCGCGCTCGATCGCCTCGCGCAGATCGCGCTGGTGACTGTCCGGGTCCTCACCGGCAAGCTTGTTGGCCTCGTCCTGGGTGAGGTTCTTGATGCCCTGGTCGGTCTTGAAGTGGTACTTGACCCAGAAGACCTCGCCGGCCTCGTTGCTCCACTGGTACGTGTGCGAGCCGTAGCCGTTCATGTGGCGCAGCGTGGCCGGGATGCCACGGTCGCCGAAGAGCCAGGTCACCTGGTGGGTGGACTCGGGCGACAGACCCCAGAAGTCCCAGACGTTGTCCGCCTCCTGCGAGCCGGTGTACGGGTCGCGCTTCTGGGTGTGGATGAAGTCCGGGAACTTGATGGCGTCCTTGATGAAGAACACCGGGGTGTTGTTGCCGACGAGGTCGTAGTTGCCCTCCTCGGTGTAGAACTTCAGCGCGAAGCCTCGGGGGTCGCGCACCGCGTCGGCCGAGCCGAGGTTGCCGGCCACGGTCGAGAAGCGCAGGAAGGCCTCGGTCTGCTTGCCGACCTCGGAGAGGAACTTCGCCCGGGTCCACTGCGAGACATCGCGGGTCAGCGTGAACGTGCCGTACGCGCCGGCGCCGCGGGCGTGCACGATGCGCTCCGGAATGCGCTCGCGGTTGAAGTGCGCGAGCTTCTCCAGCAGCGACTGGTCCTGCACCAGGACGGGACCGCCGACGCCCGCGGTCTGGCTGTTCTGGTTGTCGGCGACCGGCGCGCCGGCCTCCGTGGTGAGCGGTCCCTGCGTCACGTGCGCCTCCTGCGTCGTTCCTGCACATTCGTCTTGTCCTGCACAGCCTGTCCCTTGGCGTATGCCGGTGCCGATCCTACAATGGACTAAGTCCAAGTCAAGTAGACATCCAAAGTCACACCCGTTCGGGACCTGGTCCCTTCACTGTTAGGCTTGTTTCCATGAGTGACCTGTTGGAACGACTTCGCGGACGCGGCTGGCGCATGACTGCGCAGCGGCGCGTCGTGGCCGAGGTCCTCGACGGGGACCATGTGCACCTCACGGCCGACGAGGTCCACGCGCGGGCCGTGGCCAAGCTGCCCGAGATCTCCCGCGCCACCGTCTACAACACGCTGGGTGAGATGGTGTCGCTCGGCGAGGTCATCGAGGTCTCCACGGACCGCCGGGCCAAGCGCTACGACCCGAACGCACACCGTCCTCACCACCACCTCGTCTGCGCGGCCTGCGGCACGATCCGCGACGTCCACCCGGCCGGCGACCCGATGGCGGACCTGCCGAGCGACGAACGCTTCGGCTTCACGGTGTCCGACGTCGAGGTCACCTACAGAGGAATCTGCCCCAGCTGCGCGGCGACAAGCTGACCCGAACGAGCGATGAAGACCCCGGTGCGAGCATCATCCGCATCGGGGTCTTCCGCGTGCATCCCCGCAACGGACACCACCTCCCCGTCACCGGCACACGCGCACCCCCTTCCCGAATCTGACGGGTAGTCATATCGTCTGCGGCGATCACGTCCGCCCCGCGGCGGATCCGCACCTCGATACGCGCGAGGAGAGACCCGTGGGAGATCCGCACCCGACCCCACCCGCCACCACAGCCACCAGCCCCAAACTCCGCGCCGACGCGCTCACCCGCTCGTTCGGGCGCGGCGCCAAGGCCCTGCCCGCCCTCGGCCCGCTCGATCTCTCCGTCGCACCGGGCGAGTTCACCTGCATCGTCGGTCCTTCCGGCTGCGGCAAGTCCACTCTTCTCAGGATCGCCGCCGGACTGCTCCGCCCCAGCTCCGGCGAGCTGTCCATCCGTACGGCCGCGTCCCGTCCGGCGGCGATGATCTTCCAGGACTACGGCATCCACGACTGGAAGACCGTGCTCGCCAATGTCCGCTTCGGTCTCGACATCCAGCGCGTACCACGCAAGGAGGCCGACTCGAGGGCGCGCGACTGGCTGGCCCGGATGGGGCTCTCCGACTTCGCGGGGGCGTATCCGGCCGCCCTCTCCGGCGGAATGCGGCAACGGGTCGCGATCGCCCGCGCCCTCGCCGTCGAACCCGAGATACTGCTGATGGACGAACCGTTCGCGGCGCTCGACGCCCAGCTGCGCACCATCCTCCAGGACGAGCTGCTCGACCTCACCCAGACCACCCGTACCACCACCCTCTTCATCACCCACAGCCTCGAAGAGGCGATCGTGCTCGGGGACAGGGTGCTGGTGATGTCCGCCAGACCGGGGCGGATCATCGCCGAGCGCCGCCCGCCGTTCGGCCGGCCGCGCACCGGCACAGTCCGTTCGGCACCCGAGTTCACCGCAATGAAGAGCGAGTTGTGGGAACTCCTGCGCGGCGAGGTGCACAGGGAGGCGGTCCTGGCATGACCGTCACCGTGAACGCCACGAAGCCCGACGAGGGCGTCCTGGTCCGCAGACCGGGCCCGCACGAGCTGCATCCGGTACGCACCCACCGCAGGCGCCGAGCCCTGGAGATCGCGCTCGCCGTCGCCGTACCGCTGTTCCTCGTGCTGCTCTGGCAACTGGCCGCCGCACAGTCCTGGATCGACGCCCGGGTCTACCCCGCCCCTTCCACCATCCTGGCGGACGGCTTGGACCGGGCGGGCGCCGGTGAACTGTGGCCGGACGTATGGGCCACGCTCAAGCGGGTCCTCGGCGGCTATGCGATCGGCACCGTCGCGGGATACGCGCTCGGCCTGCTGATGGGCTCGCTCTCCCTCGTACGGGCGGCGCTGGAACCCATGCTCGACGCCCTGTACGTCGTGCCGAAGCTGGCCCTGCTGCCGGTCTTCCTCAATATGTTCGGCCTCGGTGAAGGGCCGCAGATCGCCCTGGTCGCGGCGACCGTCTTCTTCTTCGTCTGGATCTCCACCATGGCGGCCGTGCTCGCCGTCCCGGCCGGCCACCGTGATGCCGGTCAGGTCTTCGGCGCCTCGGCCTGGCAGATGTTCCGCCATGTGCTGCTGCCGGCGTCGCTGCCCGCGGTCCTGGTCGGGGCACGGATCGCGGCAGGAGTGGCCGTGCTCGTCATCGTCGCCTCCGAACAGATCGCCGCGGCCGACGGTCTCGGCCATCTGATCTTCGACTCCCGGGCGCTGTTCCAGAACGACGTGATGTTCGTCGGCATCGTGTGTGTGGCGGTCCTCGGTGTCGTCTTCTCCGAAGCGGTGCGGCTCGCCGGGCGGCTGCTCACACCGTGGGCCCCGCGCGACCGCGGCCGCGGTCGGTCCTGAACGGCTCCCCTGGCTCTTCGTACGGAGGCATTGTGCGTACACACACCCCCTTCACCCGCACCGTCGTGCTCGTCACGGCATCCCTGCTCGGCGCGGCGGGCTGCGCCGGGCCCGACTCCGGCGGCGACGGTGCCGCCGCGGCGCCGCGCACCGTCAGGCCCGTCGCGGGCTGTGGCGCCGGCAGCTGGACCGACCCGGCCGAACTCGCCGCCGACCGGAAGGCGGCCCGCTGCGACTCGGGCGCCCCGGCGGCCCAGCCCCTGGCGAAGAGGCGGAAGATCACCGTCGCCACCGGCACCCTGAGCGCGGAGTACGTCGCTCCGCTCCAGGTCGCGGTGGCGAAGGGCGAGTTCGCGAAGGAGGGGCTGGACGTCGAACTGAAGGTGCTGCCCACCCCCGACGCCCTTCCGCTGCTCGCCAAGGGCGATGTGGACGCCCAGTGGGCGGCTCCCGAGGCAGCCGTGATGAACGGCATCAACGGCGGCTTCGTCATCAAGTGGGTCGCGGGGAACTTCTCCCCCGCCCCCACGTCCAAGAGCGGCCTGTGGGTGCGTCTCAAGGACGGCGAGAGCGCCGATCACGTCGAGATGGCGGGCCGGAAGCTGGGCACCATGATCGGCAAGGGCTCGGTCATCGCGTACCCGATGGACACCGCCCTGAAGAAGCACGGCGGCGGCCTCGACAGGATCAGCTTCCAGCAGCTCGGTTCCGCGGATGTGCTGACCGCGCTGCAGAACGGCGGCGTGGACTCGGCCTGGCTGCTCGATCCGATCTGGCGCAAGGTGGACGGCGACAAGAGATACGCGTTCCTGGGAGGCCAGCCCGTCGGTGAACCGCTCGGCGGCCTGCTCTTCGGTCCGACACTGCTGAACAAGGACCCGGACGCGGGTGTCGCCTTCCTCCGCGCCTATATCCGGACGGTGAACACCTACTTCGCCGGCGACTACAAGTCCGATCCCGGCTTCGTCACCGAGCTGGCGAAGCTGATGAAGACCGACGAGGCCACGCTGCGGTCGACCCCGTCGATGCGGATGGACTGGGAGATACGGAAGGGCACGACGGACCGGCTGCAGGAGGCGTACGCCGACTCGGGCGTCTCGAAGGGCGCTCCGGTACCGGAGGCGAAGGCCGTCGACCGGGCGATGTACGCGGAGGCGGTGGGCCACAAACTCTGACGCATACACAGAAGGTCGGATCCTCGAAAGGATCCGACCTTCTGTCTTCAGTAGCGGGGACAGGATTTGAACCTGCGACCTCTGGGTTATGAGCCCAGCGAGCTACCGAGCTGCTCCACCCCGCGTCGTTGTGATTAGAACTGTACGTCACCGCTCCGGAGCAGCGCAAATCAGTTCCGGCGCCCCGGACGGGCGGGCCGCGCGCGGACGTACGGGGGCGTGTTTCGAAAGTCCCGCCGGGCCGGGAACGCCCGGCACTTCCCCAAGTTCTCGGCTTCGCTCGAGCAGGGGAGACCCCATCGCTCGCCGCGTTGTCGGTCGTCGGCGCAGCCCGCTGCGCTCTCCTCCCTCCGCCTTGCGAGCGCACGCACCGGACACCCCCGACCCCGCCCTCCGGGCGGACGACGCCACTTTCGAAACACGCCCCAGGCCCCACCACGCGGCCCCCGTGTCCCTGCGCGGCCCCACGGGCCCTACGCGGTCAGCTCCTGGTGCAGCGCCTCCCGCAGCCGGGCCGCCCGCTCCGCGACCTCCGCCGGGCCCAGCTCGACCGCCCGCGCACACCAGCGCTGCCCCTCGGTGAGCTCGCCGCGGCGGGCGGCCAGCAGGGCGAGGCGCAGGGCCGCCCGCCCGTGCCCGTCGTTCGCGGCCCGGCTCCACCACAGCGCGGCCTCACGCTCGCTGCCCTCGCGGGCGAGCAGCAGCCCGAGGTTGAAGGCGCCGTTGCGGCTGCCCGACTCGGCGGCCTCGCGGTACCAGCGGGCGGCGCTGTCCACGTCGCCCCGGGCCGCCGCGAGCATCCCGACCCGCACCTGGGCGCGGCGGTGCCCCTGCTCGGCGGCCCGCTCGTACCACTCCTCGCACTCGGTCTTCTCCGGCATCGGCTCGCCGAGCGCGGGAGGGCCGGGCGGCGGCTGCCGGGAGTCCAGCACCCCGGCCAGCCGGAAGGCGGCCTCCGCGCTGCCGCCGCCGGCCGCACAGCGCAGATGGCGCTCCGCCTCCTGCTCCTCGCCCTGATGCAGCAGGGCCATACCGACCTGGAGGGCGGCCTCGGTGTGGCCTGCCGCCGCGGCACGCTCGTACCAGACCAGTGCCGCACGGTCCTCGTCGCGCCCGGCGTACAGGATGCCGAGGTTGAAGGCCGCGTCGACGCTGCCCGCCTCGGCCGCCTTGGAGAACCAGGGCTCGGCACCGGTCGGGTCACCCGCCTGGAGCAGGAGCACGGCCAGCGCGTTGGCCGCCTCTCGGTGGCCGGCGTACGCGGCGCGGCGGTACCACTGCTCGGCCTGCGGCGTACGGTCCTGGGCCGCGCAGAGCAGGCCGAGGTTGTAGGCGCCGTTGACATCGCCCGCGTCCATGGCGGCGCGGTACCAGCGCTCGGCGGTCTGCTGCTCGCCCCTGGCTGCGTGCAGGGCTCCCAGGGCGTTGGCGGCGTTCCCGTCGCCGTCCTGGGCGGCGCGCAGCCACCACACGGCGGCGCTCTCCTCGTCGCCCGCGTCACGCAGCAGGAAGCCGAGCGCGCAGGCGGCGCGCGCCTCGCCCGCCTTCGCGGAGATGAGGTACCAGCGGCCGGCCTCCTTGGGCTCGCCGCGCTGTTCGAGGATGGCGCCGAGGTGCAGGGCGGCCCGCCGGTGGCCACGCGCGGCGGCCTGCCGGTACCACTGCTCCGCCTCGCCCACACGCCCGGTCGCCGGTCCCGCCACCGGGCCGTCGTCCCTGCGCACCGCGGAACGGCCGGGCGCACGGGACCGCTCGCCCGCGCCGGGTCCCAGTCCCGGGCGGCCGAAGGCGTCGTGCGGGTCGTCGGCGGCGTTACGGTCCAGCATGCGTGCGAGGCGGTACGCGGCTTCCCGGTGCCCCTGCTCCGCGGCGGCCCGCAGCCAGCGCTCCGCGCCGACATCGCTGCGGTGTTCCAGCAGGTCGGCGAGGGCGTACGCACCCAGCGCGTGGCCCTGCTCGGCGGACTGCCGCAGCCAGTACTCGGCACCGGGCTCGTCGCCGCGCTCGCGATAGTAGCGGCCCAGGGCGTGCGCGGCGGCGGCGGAGCCGGCGACGGCGGCGATACGCCACCAGCCGGCCGCGTCGTCGACGTATCCGCGCTGGTGGAGGAGGACGCCCAGGTTGTTGGCCGCGGCCCGGTCGCCGTCCGCGGTGGCCCCGCGCAGGTACGGTTCGGCGCCGTCCAGGTCACCCCGGCGCAGCAGAAGGGCACCGAGGATGCTCATCGATGCGGTGTCCCCGGCGTCGGCGGCGCGACGGTGACGCGCCTCGCTCTCGGCGCTCTCCTCGCTCTCGGCGCTCCCGGCGCCCCCGGCGCTCCCGGCGCTCCCGGCGCTCCCGGCGCTCCCGGCGCTCCCGGCGCTCCCGGCGCTCCCGGAAGTCTGCGCGACCCCCGCGGTCCCGGTGCTCCCGTCGGCCCCAGCGCTTCCCGTGTTCTCTGTGAACTCTGTGCTCTCGACGGTCGCGGCACACCCCGCAGTCTCGGCAGTCTCGGTCGCCTTGATGATCTCAGGTGTATCGGGTGTCTCAGGTGTGTCAGTGGTCTCGTTGTTCTCCGCGGCGGCACCACCAAAAGCCGCATTCATCGCGTTGTCCGGCGGATCAACGCGACGTTGCACAAACCGCCCTGTCTCCAACAGAGTTGCCCTGTCCCCCATAAATACCATCGTCGCACCACCTGCAACCCGCGTACACCTGGTATATCGCGGCCAGTGAGGTCACTTCAGCGTTTTGTCGACATGCCCACAGAGAGATAAGTCAAACACGTCCGGACCCAACTCGTGCCCCGCGAACCGCACTTCACGCACCTTGCACAAGAAAGTCGCCACGGCATGACGAAGGCCCGGATCCTCGAAAGGATCCGGGCCTTCGTCTTTCAGTAGCGGGGACAGGATTTGAACCTGCGACCTCTGGGTTATGAGCCCAGCGAGCTACCGAGCTGCTCCACCCCGCGTCGTTGTGTGGAAACCGTACCACGACACGGGGTGAAGCCTTTACCCGGTTACTCAGCCACTGGTGTCAGTGCCCGCCGGTCTGCCCTTCTCGTCCGAGGCGGTCGCGCCGTCCGTGGCCTTAGCACCGTCCTTCGCACCGCCCGCGCCGTTCGCACTGCCCGACTTGGGCTGGGCGGCTGCCGCACGCTCCAACGCGTCCTGCAGATCTTCCTGGGCCTTGCCGTAGGCGGCCCAGTCCTGCTCCTTGAGAGCCGCCTGGCCCTCCGAGTAGGCCTTCTGCGCGTCCGCGATCGCCTTCTTCAGCGCCGCGTCACCGGTGGCCGGTGGCTGCGTGGTGTCGCCCGGGGGCCGGGTGGTGTCCGTCGGCGGCTGGGTGGTGCCGGAGTCCGTCACCCCGAAGACCGCGTTGAGCGCCTCCCCGAGGCTGTTCTCGAAGACGGTCTTCGACCCGTACGAGGCGGCGACCTTGCGCAGCAGCGGATAGTTCTGCGTGCCACCGCGCGTGTACACCGGCTCGATGTAGAGGAAGCCTCCTTCGAGCGGCACGGTCAGCAGATTGCCGTACTCGATGTCGGAGTCTGTTCCCTTGAGGTTTCTCACGAACTCGGCGACGTCGTCGTTGCCGTTGAGCTCACTCTGTACCTGGCCGGGCCCCTTCACCGTCGTCGTCACTCTGAGCAGTCTGATCGTGCCGTAATCCTTGCTGGCCGCGTCCGCGTCCACCGCCATGAACGCCCCGAGGTCGGGCCGCCCCTTCGGGGTGAACGTCGTCGTCAGCGAGAACTTCTGGGCCGTCTGGTCCGGCATCTTGATGCTCAGGTAGTACGGCGGGACGGCACCGGACTCCTTCTTGGTCGGGTCGTCCGGGACCTGCCACGCGTCACTGCCGCTGTAGAACTGGGCGGGGTTCGTGACGTGGTACCGGGTGAGCAGCTCACGCTGCACCTTGAACAGGTCCTGCGGGTACCGCAGGTGGTCCATGAGCTCCGGCGGGATGTCCGACCTGGGCGTCACCGTCCCCGGGAACGCCTTGCTCCAGGTCTTGAGGACCGGGTCCTCGGTGTCCCACTCGTACAGCTTGACCGTCCCGTCGTACGCGTCGACGGTGGCCTTCACCGAGTTGCGGATGTAGTTGACCTGGTTCTGCTGGGTGACGACCGCGCGCTGGTTGGTGGTCAGCGAGTCTGCCGTGGTGTCACCGAGCGTCGTACGCGAGGCGTAGGGGTAGCTGTTGGTGGTGGTGTACGCGTCGACGACCCACTGGATGCGGCCGTTCACCACCGCCGGATAGGCGTCGCCGTCGATGGTCAGCCACGGAGCGACCGCCTCGACGCGCTCCTTGGGCGTGCGGTTGTAGAGAATTCGCGAGCCCTCGCCGATGGCTCCCGAGTAGAGGATCTGCGGCTCGCTGAACGCCACCGCGTACGCGGCACGGTTGAAGGCGTTGGAGAGGCTGACCCCGCTGTTGCCCTTGTAGCTGGTGGTCTTCTCGCCGTCCTGCTCGTAGTCGAGCTCCTTCTGGGGCCCGCCGACGATGGAGTACTGCTCGGTCTTCTCGCCGTAGTAGATCCGCTGCTCGTACGTGGGGAACTCGCCGCTCGTCGGCAGACCGGACTCGGTGAAGTCCGGGGAGCCCTTCGGGTTCTTGCCGGTCGTCGTGCCCTTGGCCGCGATGGCACCGTAGCCGTGGGTGTAGGTGAAGTGGTCGTTGATCCAGTTGCGCTTGGGGATGCCGTCGAGGTTGAGCTCGCGCAGACCGATGATCGTGTCCTGGTCCTTGCCGGAGGCGTCCTTGTAGCGGTCCACGTCCAGCGTCTTGGGGAACTGGTAGTAGTTCCTCTTCTGCTGGAGCTGCTGGAAGGCCGGGGAGACGACGTTGGGGTCCATCACCCGGTAACTGGCGGCGGTGTCCGCGCTCGCGCGCAGCTTGGCTTCGTCGTCCGTCGTGCTCTTGCCCGAGTAGTCGTCCACCTGCGCGTCGTCGATGTCGTACGCGTCACGCGTCGCGTCGATGTTCTTCTGGATGAACGGCGCTTCCTTGGCCTGCTCGTTCGGCTGGACCTGGAACTTCTGCACGATCGCCGGGTACAGCCCGCCGATCAGGATCGCCGAGAGCACCATCAGACCCAAGCCGATCATCGGGAGCTGCCAGGTGCGGCGCCAGAGCGTGGCGAAGAAGAGCACGGCACAGATCGCGGCGATACAGAACAGGATGGTCTTCGCCGGAAGGTAGGCGTTGGCGTCGACGTACCGCAGGCCCGTCCAGTTGTCCGTGGCCTTGAAGTCACTGGACTTCACCGCCAGGCCGTACCGGTCGAGCCAGTACGCCACGGCCTTCAGCGAGACGAAGACGCCGAGCAGCACCGACAGGTGGCCGGTGGCCGCGCCGGTCGCCCGCGCGCCGGGGCTGGTGATGCGCAGCCCGCCGTACAGATAGTGGGTCATCGCGGCGGCGATCAGCGAGAGCACCGTGGCCGCGAAGCCGAAGCCCAGCAGGAAGCGGTACCAGGGCAGGTCGAAGGCGTAGAAGGACACGTCCAGATGGAACTGGGGGTCCTTCTGCCCGAACGCCACGCCGTTCACATACGTCAGCCAGGTACGCCACTGGCCGGAGGCGGATGCTCCGGCGATCAGCCCGACGAGCACGGCGATCGCGAGCAGCACCCACTTCTTGTACGGGGCGAGGCTCATCCGGTAGCGGTCCAGGCTCTGCTGTTCCAGCGACATCGCGCTCAGCGGCGGCCGGAGCCGGTACGCGAGCCAGATGTTCAGTCCGACGGCGAATGCCATCAGCAGTCCGAAGACCAGGAACAGGCCGATCTTGGTCCACATGGTGGTGGTGAAGACGGACGAATAATCGACCGACCGGTACCAGAGCCAGTCCGTCCAGAACCCGGCGAACATGACGAACGCCATGGCGAGAACCGCCAGGACGCCAAGTGTCATGAGCAGGGTACGGGCACGCCGGGACGGGCGGCCGACTCTGATCCGTGGCCCGGTCGGGCCTCCGCCGCGGTCCGGCATCTGGAAAGCCAACGTGCGCACCTCGAAGTTCGCGGGTCGTGTGAAGCGGGCCCAGCGATCGTAGAGCCCACCTATGCAACTTACTGAGGCTTTACCTAGTTCCCGTTCCCGGGTCGGAAGGAGGCAGGATATTGGCCATGTCCAACGTTTCCCCCTCAGGCCCTCCGATGGCCGCGAGCCCGCTCACCGTGGCCGTGCTCGAAATCGACGAGTACATCTCCGGCCTCGGCTGGGACCAGCCGGCCCGGCTCTTCGCACTGGTCGACACCGCCAAGCTGCGGGTCCAGGAGCCCGGCCTCGCCGCCCAGCTCGGTCTGGACAGCACCGATTCCCCGTCCGCCTCACTGACCCCCATCGAGCAGGACGAGCTGCCGCCGGGGACCGCCCTGGACGAGTTCCTCGCCACGATCGCCTGGCCCGACGCGGTGATCGGGTGCGCGCTGACGGTGGAGCGCCTGATGCTGCCGCCGTCCGCCGAGGCCTCGGTGCCCGAGGGGCTCAGCGACGCGCAGCTGACCAAGTGGGTCGCCAAGCACCCGGAGCGCCAGGAGGTGCGGATGACCGTGGCGGTCCTGCGGGACGGTACGCGTGAGTCGGCCGTACGGCTTCGGGCGAAGGACACCCCGAGCGAGGTGCGCACCGGCGCCGGCCTGGTGCCCGGGCTGGCCGACGCACTGGCCGCGACCTTCGAGTCCTGACCCCGTCGCGTCCCCCCGCGGGGGCGCGGTCAGCCTGCCGAGCAGCTCGGCAGCCCGGCCGTGTCCCCCACCTGGATCTTCTCCAGCGACTTCTTCGCGTCGTCGATCGTCTTCACCTTCACCAGCGTGAGTCCGCTCGGGGTGTCGGAGGCGGCGGCCTTGCAGTTCTCTTCCGGTGTCAGGAAGTACCTGGCGCCGGCGTCGCGCGCACCGACCAGCTTCATGTTGATGCCGCCGATCGGGCCGACCTTGCCCTTGTCGTCGATCGTGCCCGTGCCCGCGATGAACTTGCCGCCCGTGAGCTTGCCGGGTGTCAGCTTGTCGATGACGCCCAGCGAGAACATCAGACCGGCGCTCGGGCCACCGACATCGGCGAGCTTGATGTCGATCCGGAACGGGAACGTGTGGTCCGTTCCGGCCTGGATGCCGACGATCGCGCGATTCTCCTTGGGTGCCTTCACCGTGGTGATGACGACCTTCCGGCTGCCCTCGGGCTCCTTGCCGGCCTTCTCGGCCGCCTGGGCCGTGCGGGCCGGGATGATCGTGAACGTGACCTTCTCGCCGGGATCGTGGCGGGTGACTAGTTTCGCGACGTCCTCGGGCTGCTTGACGGGGTTGCCGTCGACCTGCTTGATCACGTCGCCCGCGTGCAGCTTGCCCTGGGCGGGACTGCCCTTGACGACCGTCGAGACCACGACGCGCGAGGTGACCGGGATGCCCAGTTCGGTCAGCGCGGCGACCTTGGCGCTCTCCTGGGACTGGCTGAACTCCTCGGCGTTCTCCTGCGTCGACTCCTGCTCGGTCTTGCCGTCGGGGTAAAGCGTGTCGTGCGGTACGACCACGCTGTCGTGGGCCAGCCAGCCGTAGACGGACTCGACGAGATTCATGCTGTAGTCGGCACCGGTGACCCTGACCGTCGTCATATTGAGATTGCCGGACGTCGGATACGTCTTGTGCCCGGAAATCTGCAGGACGGGTTCGCCGTCGACCTTGCCCAGGGTGTTCACGGTCGGACCGGGGGACATCTCCGAATAGGGCACGGGGATCAGCACGCCTGCGCAGAGCAGCGCGATGAGGATCAGGGTGGAGGCGAGCATCGTCGCGGTGCGGCGTGGCATGGAACGACAGTACGGGAAGGGCCTGTCAGTGCACCGCCGGGGCCGGTCCGTACGGGGCGGGGAACCGGGCGCGGGCCGCGCCGGAGGATGTCGGCAGTCGGAGCCGCGATGCGGATTGGCGACTGCGTACGCGCGATGAAACGTCAGGCGACATCGGAACCGGAGTGCGACTTCTCCATCGCCTCACGGAACCTGGCATAACCGGCGAGCTCGGTGACATCGCCGGTTGTTCGATTACGAGTGGCCCAGCTTCCCCATATCGCAGCGCCGAGCGCAGCGAAAAGCGGAATCAGCAACCAGGCAAGTGCTGCCATTACGACCTCCCTACCCCATGAGCGACCGCAACTGTCCGATCAGCAGATTAACCGTCTGAAAAACCCACGCTCACGGCAGGGGTGGGGTTACGCAAATCGGGCCCGGACGGCCTCATGGCCGGCTTGCGCTCAGCCGGCGCCGACCCATTCCCCGGTCCCGTCCGAGAAGCTCTGATGCTTCCAGATCGGTACCTCGTGCTTGAGGTCGTCGATGAGCTTGCGGCAGGCCGCGAACGCCTCCGCGCGGTGCGGGCAGGAGACGGCGACGACCACGGCGATGTCACCCACTTGGAGGTCACCCACCCGATGGACCGCGGCCAGCGCCCGGACCGGGAAGTCGGCGACGACCTTCTCGGCCACCCGGCGCATCTCCTCCTGCGCCGAGGGGTGGCAGGAGTACCCGAGAGCGTCGACATCCTGACCGCCGTCGTGGTTGCGCACCGTGCCGACGAAGAGCGCCGTGCCGCCCGCAGCGTCGTCCCCGACGGCCCGGAAGATCTCGTCGACCGACAGCGGGGTGTCGCGGATCTCCAGCAGCCGGACTGGGTCGCCCGCCGCCTGCTCGCCGGGGTGGTCGTTGGTGGGTGCCATGGGCCCATGGTGCCGTACGGCACCGACAACGCGGAATAGCTCTTTCCACCGGCGGGCCGCCCCTGACCTTGGAGCCTTCTGCAGAAGTCCGTGGGAGCTTCTACAGAAGTCCCTGGGAGGAGGAGGTCCGGGGCGGCTCTCAGATGCGGCGGCGGGCCTTGCGGGCACGGCGGACCAGGGCGGCGGTGCCGAGCAGTGCCACGGTCGCACCGGCGGCACCCGCCGCGGTGGCGTCCTTGCGGCCGAGACGGCGTCCGGCGACGGTGTGCCGGCCCTCGACCTCTTCGAGGAGGGCGGCGAGCACTTCCTCATTGGTCCACCTCGGGCGCCATCCCACGTCGTGCAGCCGGCTCACGCTGACCACCCAGGGGTGCATCGTGTACGCCAGATCGCCCGCCGGGGACGGGGTGAGGCCGATCCGGTGCAGCCGGGCGGCGGCGCCCAGGGCCACGGCGGAGGGCAGCTCCATCCGGCGGACGCCGCTGAGCTCCTCGACCTCCTCCTGCTCCAGCCAGCCGTCGCAGCCGACCGCGAACTCGCCGTCGATCCTTTCGAGCGCGGCGTACTCCAGGGCCGTGACCAGGTCGTCGACATGGCAGAACTGCCAGGTCGGACGCGATCCGGCGACGACCAGGAGGCGCGGCGACTCGAAGTAGCGGGTCAGCGCGGTGTCCGTACCGCCGACCAGGACGGTGGGCCGGACCACGGTCACATTGAGTCCGGGATGGGCGCGGGGCGCCCGGCGGCCCAGCCGTTCGATCTCCAGGAGGTCGCCGACGCCGGTGGCCTCGGCCGTGGCGCGCAGCTCGGCGTCCTCGGAGAGCGGGATGTCGTTGTCGGGCAGCGCCCCGTAGACCATCGCCGAGGTACACAGCACGACCCGGTGCACACCGACGGCCGCGGCGGCCGTCAGCACGGTCTGGGTGCCGCGAACGTTGTACGCGGTGCGGGCGGCGGGATCGGTCTCCAGATCGAGATCGAGTGCGAGATGCACCACGACATCTGCGCCGCGCAGCTTCTCCGCGATGGCGGGGTCGCGGACGTCAAGGATGTGCCAGGTCGCCTCGGAGACCTCTCCGCGGCGTTCGTCGATGGCGACGACCTGCTTGATCTCCTCGGATGCCGCGAGGCGTGCGGTGAGCAGCTCGCCCACGCCGCCGGCGGCTCCGGTGACCGCGACGACGGGTCCACGGCTCCGGGATCGGTTCTTTTCTGGTTTGTTCTCGGTCGAGGGGGCGGACAGGTTTCGCGCTGCGCGAACCTGAGGATCTGGGGAACTCACCGGGCGTCTCCAGCGGTTGTCTTCAGTACGTACCCGAATGACGCGTGCGTACCAGGTGGCGTCCATCCTGCCGCAGGCCGGGAGCCGGCGGAGCACTGAGGCCCTGCGCGGGGTTTGGTGTCTACGCTGGATGGTGATGTCGGGCAGTCGCCGTCGGTTCGAGCCGGCGGCCCTACGAGCCGAGGAAACCCCGTGAGTGACACCCCATTCGGATTCGGCCTTCCGCCGGAGGAGCCGGACAACGGCGACGAGGGCAAGAAGAAGGACCCCACCGGAGGTGGGCAGGGCTCGGGCGGGCCGGCGAACCCGTTCGGCTTCGGGCCCGGCGCGGGCGGGGAAAACCCGTTCGCGGCGATGTTCGGCTCGATGAACCCCAACGACCTGGGCGCCGCCTTCCAGCAGCTCGGCCAGATGCTGAGCTACGAGGGCGGTCCCGTGAACTGGGACATGGCCAAGCAGATCGCCCGCCAGACGGTCTCGCAGGGCACGCCGGACGGTACGAAGGACGCCAGCGTCGGCCCGACCGAGCGGTCCGCGGTCGACGAGGCGCTGCGTCTCGCCGACCTCTGGCTGGACGGCGTGACGTCGTTGCCCTCCGGCTCGGTCTCCACCGTGGCGTGGAGCCGGGCGGAGTGGGTCGAGGCGTCCCTTCCGGCCTGGCAGAAGCTGGTCGACCCGGTGGCTGAGCGCGTCGGTCTCGCCATGGGCGACGTGCTGCCCGAGGAGATGCAGGCGATGGCCGGCCCGCTGATCGGCATGATGCGGTCGATGGGCGGCGCGATGTTCGGCCAGCAGATCGGGCAGGCCGTCGGCGTGCTGGCGGGCGAGGTGGTCGGATCGACCGACATCGGCCTGCCCCTGGGCCCGGCGGGCAAGGCCGCGCTGCTGCCGCTGAACGTGGAGCGGTTCGGCAAGGACCTCAGCGTGCCGCAGGACGAGGTGCGGCTGTATCTCGCCCTGCGCGAGGCCGCGCACCAGCGCCTCTTCGCCCATGTCCCGTGGCTGCGCTCGCATCTGTTCGGCGCCGTCGAGGGGTACGCGCGCGGCATCAAGGTCGACACCAGCAAGCTGGAGGACGTGGTCGGTCAGTTCGACCCGTCGCAGCCCGAGCAGCTTCAGGACGCCCTTCAGCAGGGCATGTTCCAGCCGGAGGACACTCCCGAGCAGAAGGCCGCCCTGGCCCGGCTGGAGACGGCACTCGCGCTGGTCGAGGGCTGGGTGGACGCCGTGGTTCACGAGGCCGCGAAGTCCCGTCTGACCTCGGCGGACGCGCTGCGCGAGACGATGCGCAGGCGCCGCGCCTCCGGCGGTCCGGCCGAGCAGACCTTCGCCACGCTCATCGGGCTTCAGCTGCGTCCGCGGCGGCTGCGTGACGCCTCGCGCCTGTGGGCGTCCCTCACCGACGCCCGCGGACTCGACGGGCGCGACGCCCTGTGGGAGCACCCCGACATGCTGCCGACGGCCCAGGACCTGGACGATCCGGACGGCTTCGTGCACCGCGAGCAGCTGGACTTCTCCGAGCTGGACAAGATGCTC
Source organism: Streptomyces sp. NPDC001880 (assembly GCF_053594575.1). Lineage (NCBI taxonomy): Bacteria > Bacillati > Actinomycetota > Actinomycetes > Kitasatosporales > Streptomycetaceae > Streptomyces > Streptomyces sp. NPDC001880. The sequence continues at coordinate 47,531 of NZ_JBSFET010000030.1, read as the reverse complement.
GGCGAGGCCGCTAAGGGCCCGCAGCAGCCTGCCCCGGAGGCGGACGGCAAGGACTCGCCCGGCACGGGTCGGGCCGACGGCCGCGAGGACGACGGCAAGGGCGACACCGACCGGTGAGCCTGTACGACGACGCCGTTCTCGTACTGAAGGGGTACGGGAATCCGGCGGACCCGGGCCAGGACGGGCTGCGCCAGGTCTATCTCGACCATCTGGCCCGGCATCCCGACGGCATGTGGAAGGCCTGCGAAGCCGGCCACCTGACGGCCAGCGCGCTGGTCGTCGACCCCGAGCGCGGCAGGGTCCTGCTCACCCTCCACCGCAAGCTCCGGATGTGGCTGCAGATGGGCGGGCATTGCGAGCCGCAGGACGTCTCACTCGCCGCCGCGGCGCTGCGGGAAGCGACCGAGGAGTCCGGCGTCACCGGCCTGACCCTGCTCGCGGGCGGCCCGGTGACGCTGGACCGCCACGCGATCCCCGCGCCCTGTCACTGGCATCTGGATGTGCAGTACGTGGCACTGGCACCCTCGGGTGCGACGGAGCAGATCAGCGACGAGTCGCTGGACCTGCGCTGGTTCGGGTACGACGAGGTCGCCTCGGTGGCCGACGCATCGGTCGTACGGCTGATGGAGCGCGCCCGCGCCACGCTGGAGCAGCGCCGGTAGGAGCGGCACGCGGAACACGGGTGAGGGGCGGTCTCCGCGGAGACCGCCCCTCACCCGCGCCGGTGCGCGGTGGCTCAGTTCCAGGAGTTGTTCTGGTTCTGACCGTGCGCGCCCTGCTGGCCCATTCCGTACTGGGCCCGGACGCCCTGGCCGATCTCGTGGTTCTGCGGGGGCAGCACCTCGCTCGGCTGGACCAGGGCGAAGCCCTGGCCGAGGAAGTTGAGCTCCCAGCCCTCACCGGTGTTCCCGCGCCGCCGCCAGACACCCGAGGAGTGCGTCTGGGCCTGCATCTGCACCCGCAGCGAGCTTGACCAGGCGACGATCGCGTCGGCGTCGGCGTTGACGTACTTGTCCGGCGTGACCTGCATCATCAGCGGCTGGCCCGAGGTCATCAGGACGACCTTGCCGGTGCCGGAGATGTTGAGCTGGTACTTCCCGGTGCCCGAGATGCCGTACTGGCTGTCCACCGCGATGACCTCGGTGTGCAGCGAGGAGTCCAGCGCCAGGACATAGGCGCTGTCGACCGTGATGCCGTCCCGGTCGACATCCACGACATGGATGTACTGCGCGAGGTTGGCGAGGTAGACGGTGCCCTGCCCGGAGCAGCGCATCAGGTCCAGGCCCTCACCGGTGTTCGCGCGGGCGCGGCGCTGCCCGTGCGACTGGTACTCGCCGTCGAACTCCATCAGACCCTGGTACGCGACCATGGCGCCCTTGCGGGCGAGCACGTCGTCGTGGCCGGTCAGCGAGACCCGCAGGAGCTGCGGGTTCTGGACGGTGTACCGGTCCTGGGACTGCTGTTCCGTGTAGCTGAAAAGCGGACTCTGCATGGTGTGTTCTTCTCCCCGTCAGTTCCGGGCCCGCAGGCGGTCGGTACTGTCCTCGCTCGGCTGCACGACGACGATGCCCTGGCCGGAGAAAGCCATCTGGTACGCCTCGCCGCTGCCCCGCCCGATGAGCGAGGAGGCCTTGAAGCTGCGCTTGCCCTTCACCTTGAGGTTCGGGGACCAGGCCACGAGGGCGTCCGGATCGACATAGGTCTCGTCCTCGCCGCGTCCGCAGTCGACGACGATCGGTGTGCCGCGCGAGGTGATGGCGACCCAGCCGGTGCCCGAGATGCAGACGTTCCACAGACCCTGGCCCGCGAACTTGGCGAGGCCCTTGACCCGCTCCACGCCCCAGGTGAGATGACCGTCGAAGGCGAGGACGTTGGTGCCGTTGACCGAGAGAGAGTCGTTGTTGAGGTTGATGACGATCACATCGGCGCCGTAGTCGGCGAGGTAGAGCAGTCCGTCGCCGGAGCATTTCATGACCGGTGCGCCCTCGCCGGTGATCCACTGGGAGGCGATCTGCCGGACGGCGGGCGGGTTGGGTTCGTACTGGATGAAGCCCTCGTACGCGACCATCGAGCCGGTACGTGCGTAGAGGTCCTGGCCGGTGGCCATGGCGACCTTGAGCATCGTGCGGCCGTGGTTCTCCATACGGGCCGTGACGGGGGTCGGGGCGTAGCCCGCGAGCTGCTGATTCATGACGGGCTCCCTCAGACCTCGTAGGGCTGGACGACGATGAAGTTGCCGGGGGCTCCCCGGAACTGGAGGTTCACGGTCTCCCCGCTGTGTCCCGGGTACGCGTTGCGGCGCAGCCGGACCTGGCTGGAGATGATCACCTGGGACGCGGCCGACCAGGCCACGACGGCGTTGCAGTCGGCGAAGGTGGTCGGCGTGACGGGCAGGACGACGGGGACGCCGTGGGTCTTGACGACGACGGTGCCGGTGCCCTGGAACTGCATGGTGAACAGGGCGCCGCCGGGGATGCCGTGGCCCTCGATCCTGCGCACCTCGTGCTGCAACGACTCGTCGAAGGCGAGGACGTTCTCCGCGGAGACACAGATGCTGTCGCCCTGCAGCTCGATGGCGTGCAGATGGGAGCCGCCCTCGGCAAGGAAGACCTGTCCGCGGCCGGTGCAGCGCATCAGCTGCATTTCCTGGCCGGTGGCGTTGCCGACGATACGGCCGGCGAAGCCGGCCCCCTTGTAGCTGAAGTCGACCTTGCCCTGGTACATCACCATGCTGCCCTGGCGGGCGAACACGGGCGTGCCGCCCATGGTGAGGTCGACCCGCATGAGCTGCTGGTTCTGCGGGGTCCAGCGCTGACCGGTAGCCGTCTCCTTGTACGGCTGGAGCGCCGCCTGCAGACCGGCACCGGCCTGCGGCACACCTTGCGGTACGCCCTGGGGCGGACCGGGCGGCTGCATGCCCGGGGGCTGCTGACCGTAGGGCGCCGGGGCCTGGCCGGGGACCTGGCCGAACTGCGGCTGGCCCGGCTGGCCGTACGGAGCCGGGGCGGGGGCGGGCGGCGGCACTGTGCCGCCGTGCGGTGCCAGCGGTGCGGCCATCGTCGGCGCGGCATGCATCTGCTGCTGCGGAGCGGGGGCGGGGGCAGCCGGAGCACCGAAGGACGGGGCGGGCTGCGGGGCCTGAGGTGTTTGTGGTGCGGCCGGGGCCCCGAAGGACGGGGCGGGCGCCGGCGCGGACGCCTGGGCGGGCGGGGCGAACGACGGAGCCGCCGCCTGCGGCTGAGGCGCGGCGGGCTCCTCCTCGGCGACCTCACCGCCGAAGTTCTTCAGCAGCGCTTCGAGGCCGCCGTCGAATCCCTGGCCGACCGCGGCGAATCGCCAGACGTCCTTCAGATAGAAGTCGCCCAGCATCACCGCACGTTCGGTGGTGAACTCCGAACCGCTGAAGGCGTACCTGACGACTTCTTCGCCACCTGCGACGATCCGGATGTATCCGGGACCGATCTGGGACATCTGCCCGGCGCCATCGACCGTCGCGGTGAACGACAGCTTGTGGATGTTCGCCGGAATGCGGTCCAGGGTGACGCGGAACGACTCGGTGTCGCCGGCCTGGGCGCCGAGAAGCTGAATGGACTCCTCGGGCGATTTAGGCTGATTGAAGAAGATGAAATACCGGTCGTCGGAGAGCTGCTCATCGGCATCGAGGCCGAAGCAACTGATGTCGAAGGTCAGCCCCGGACCGGCGATCTGCACACCTACGTACAGATCCGTCCCCGCCGTGAGATCACTGATCTTGGACTTGTGACCGCGTTGGAATTCCCTGGCCATGCGTAACGACCGTCCCCCATCCCGAATGTGAATGCGTCGCGCCAGGCTAACCGCAAACGCCGACATCGAGCTAAGTCGGTACACACCCGGTACAGAATCTGCGGACGTCACTCACCGGGGGCGGCGGGCTGCTGGGGCAGCCGCTCGGCCGCCACCACTCCCTCCAGGTAACCGCGAGCCCGCTCGGTACGGGGATACGCCTCCAGCAGCCGCCAGAAGCGCGGACCGTGGCCGGGCACGAGCAGATGCGCCAGCTCGTGGACCAGTACGTAGTCGACGACATACTCGGGCATGCCCTGCAGCCGGTGCGACAGACGGATGCTGCCCTCCGCCGGAGTACATGACCCCCAGCGGGTGTTCTGGTTGGTCACCCACCGCACCGACGCCGGCCGGGCACGGCCCTCGAAATACTGGGCGGACAACCGCTCGGCCCGCGCGGTGAGTTCGCCGTCGCCGAGGACGCGTTTGCTCTCCTGTGCCGCGAGCTTGTCGAGCATCACGCCGACCCAGCGCCGCTCCTCCGCCTCCGACATCCGGGCCGGGATGAGCACGATGGTGCGGTCGCCCTCCCGGTACGCGGAGACCGTTCTGCTGCGGCGGTCGCTCCGGCGGACCTCGACCGCGCTCGTCGCCGAGGCGCGGGGCGGACGGTCAGCCGCGCGGCGCTGCTGGGTTCCGGCGCTGCGCACGGGGGTCTCCCCGGCGTATCCGGGTGACGGGTCGGCGGGCACGTCACGACGTTACCCGGTATCAGTGGAGGAAGTCCCGCCTCCGGGAGGGTTCACGCCTGATCCACTCCACGGCATGCACCATTTGAACGACTAATACCCCATGCCTGTGGACAACTTTCTGCACGCTTCGGCGCTCGGCTGCATTCTGGCAACGGATTCCGCGGAGATCAGGGCCGCGGCCCGCACGCAGCGATCAGCAATCAAGGAACACAGACCGGGGGTAGCCGTGCATCCGATGTTGAAGCCCGCACTGCGCCGCGCATGGCGCAGCGGAGGCACCGTGCAATTCGGGGTGACTCACGCCCATGCGGTGAAGTTCGGCCCGCTGGATATCGCCACAGGCAGTTTTCTGGAACTGCTCGACGGCACGCGCGGCCTGCCGCTGCTGCGCGAGGAGGCCCGCACACTGGACCTGTCGGCCCATCAAGTGGACACCCTGATCGCACGATTGGCCAATGCCGGGCTGATCGACGACGTGCGGGCCGCCGGCCCGGAGACCGATGCGCTACGGAACCGGCCCGGCGCCCTGGACCGGCACCGCCCCGATCTGGCGTCGCTCTCCGTCGTCCATCCCGAACCGGGCAGCGGAATACGGCGACTGGCGGCCCGTCGGGCGATGCGGGTCCAGGTGCGAGGCGCCGGCCGGGTCGGCGCAGCGATCGCGGCGGTGCTGTCCGGGTCCGGGGTGGGCCGGGTGGAGGTTCTGGACGGCGGGCACACCGAGCCGTGGGACGTCTCGCCCGGCGGGCTTCCTCCGACGGCCGTCGGGGAGCGCAGGGACACCGCCGCCCGGCAGTTGGTGCGCAGATCGGCCGCGGGTGCGGCTCCCCGGGCGGCGGAGACGGCGGGGTCCCCGGGCAGCGGCGAGCCGGGACTGTCGCTGATCGTGGTGGCCCCCCGAGACGGCCTCTCGGTGTACGCCCCCGACCCGCAGTCGGCCGAACCGTGGATCACCTCGGGGACTCCTCACCTCTACGCCGGAGTGATGGAGGCGACGGGAATCGTCGGGCCACTGGTCCTGCCCGGGGGTACGGCCTGCGCCGGGTGCCTGGCCCTGGAGCGCGCCGCCCGGGACGAGGACTGGACGAGGATGCTGTCCCAGTGGCGGTCCGGGCGGCGAACTGCCGTGCAGGCCTGTGACCTGGGCCTGGCAACGGCGGTGGCGGGCCTGGCTGCCGCCCACGCGCTGTCCTTCCTGGACGGGGAACTGCCCGCCAGCACCGGGACTCGTTGGGAGGCCGCGCTGCCGCTGTTGGACTGGCGGCCCGAGCGGATGGGACCCCACCTCGACTGTTCCTGTGGAGCGGCTGGACACACTGGGAGGGAGCGCCCCTCCGGGGCCGCCACGAGGCAGGACACAATGGCCGGGTAACCGCCGCACGCGGTACGGCAGTCTGGGATTTGGAGGGGCTCATGTCTGATCTACCCCGGAAAGCGGTCACCCGTACCGCCAAGTTGGCCGCCCTGCCTCTGGGCTTCGCCGGCCGGGCGACGTGGGGTCTGGGCAAGCGGATCGGCGGAAGATCGGCGGAGCTGGTCGCCCGGGAGATGCAGCAGCGCACCGCGGAACAGTTGTTCAAGGTCCTGGGCGAGTTGAAGGGCGGGGCGATGAAGCTCGGTCAGGCCCTGTCCGTCTTCGAGTCCGCGCTGCCCGAGGAGGTCGCCGGACCGTACCGGGCGGCGCTCACCAAACTGCAGGAAGCCGCGCCGCCCATGCCCAGCGACACCGTCCACGCGGTGCTGGAGGAGCGGCTCGGCGAGGGCTGGCGGGAGTTGTTCCTCGAATTCGAGGACAGGCCGTCGGCCGCCGCCTCGATCGGCCAGGTGCACCGGGCGGTGTGGCACGACGGGCGGAACGTCGCGGTGAAGGTGCAGTATCCGGGTGCCGGTCAGGCGCTGCTCTCGGATCTCACCCAGCTCAGCAGATTCGCCCGCCTGCTCGGCCCGTTGGTCCCCGGATTGGACATCAAACCTCTCATCACGGAGCTGCGCGACCGGGTCTCGGAGGAGCTGGACTACGAGCAGGAGGCCAGGTCGCAGCGGGAGCACGCCGAGGAGTTCGCGGACGACCCGGATGTGGTGATCCCCGGTGTGGTGCATCAGTCCGACCAGGTCCTGGTGACGGAGTGGATGGACGGTGTCCCTCTGGCCGAGGTGATCGCGGAGGGCACGCCGGAGCAGCGGGACCGGGCCGGTCAGCTGCTGGCGCGCTTCCTCTTCTCGGGGCCCGCGCGCACCGGTCTGCTGCACGCGGACCCGCATCCGGGAAACTTCCGGCTGCTGCTGCCCGACGAGGAGACCGGCGACGAAGGGCAGTGGCGGCTCGGAGTGCTGGACTTCGGGACGGTGGACCGGCTGCCGGGCGGTCTGCCGCAGACCATCGGGGACTCCCTGCGGCTGACGTTGGCGGGCGAGGCGGAAGTGGTGTACGAGCTGCTGCGCGAGGAGGGGTTCGTCAAGGACTCGATCGACCTCGACCCGGATGCGGTGCTCGACTATCTCCTGCCGATCATCGAACCGGCACAGGTGGAGGAGTTCACTTTCACCCGGAGCTGGATGCGCAATCAGGCGGCGCGGATCGCGGATCCGCGCTCACCCGCTCACCAGCTCGGCAAGCAGCTGAATCTGCCGCCCGCCTATCTACTGATACACCGGGTGACGCTGAGTACGATCGGGGTGCTGTGCCAGCTGGGTGCGACGGTGCGGCTGCGTGACGAGCTCGAATCCTGGCTGCCGGGCTTTCTGCCGGAGGGCGAGCCGGGCCCGGTAGTGAAGGAGTTGGCAGGCGACGCGCCCGCCGGGGCATAGGCCGGGGCTCACGAGCGGGCCGCGTTGCCGCCGGTCGGTCACCGTCGGGATCACCACCAGGCGGAGTCGAGGCGGCTCTCGATCGCCCTGATGTGGGTGCGGGCGCACTCTTCGCAGAAGTACTGGTGCCTGCCGTTCTCCACGGAGCAGATCCAGGTCGGCGGTGCGGTTTCCCCCTCGGCGGAGGTGCCGCACAGGGCACAGGCGACGACCGCGGCGTCGCTCTGCGCGGGTTGCTGAATCCGGCGCTGTGTCTCCTCGTCCACCTCGTGACGATAACTCCGTCTCCGCCGCCCCGCGCGGCACCACACAACACTGCCGCACAGCATCACCACACAGCACGACCGCGGGGCCGGCCCGTTCGGACCGGCCCCGCGGAAGGGCTACTGACTATGGGTACTGATCGCCGCCGGGCAGAGCGGTTGCCCGGCGGCAGGTGTTGCTGGTGTTCGGCCCGGCTAGTGCATGACCGCCATGGCCAGCGCTCGGCGGGCGCGCATCGAGGCACGCTCGGCCCGGCGCTGCATCCGGCGCGCATTGACCAGGCGCATGGCGTGCCGTTGCGTGTCGGCCTCCCTCAGGCGATCGTGCATATGAGCACGAGCCAGGGCTTCTGGGATGAGTTGCATCTCGCGGGTCCTGTTCTGACGCGAGTCGTTCGCGCCGGTGATCGTGACATTCGGTGTTGCGGAGCCGACGGGCTCGTTGGTGGGGACGGACATTTCTGCCTGATTTCGGGGATCGTGGGTGTGGGGACGGTCGATGGTGCCGATGCGCTTCATGGGTTTGGGGGCCGTGACCCCCAGCCCGGCGATCACGCCGCGACCGGGTTCTTGCGCGGACGGCCACGCGGCCGCTTGCGAGCGACGACAACGCCCTGGATGAAGAGCTCACCGCCCCAGACACCCCACGGCTCGCGACGCTCCTTGGCACCTGCGAGGCAGGCCTCGACGAGCGGGCAGGTGCGGCAGAGGGACTTGGCGTACTCGACGTCGGCGGGCGACTCCGCGAAGAAGACCTCCGGGTCGTAGGAGCGGCACGGGACGGGCACACCGAGGTTCTCGATGGCGTCGTCGAGCGCGGTGAGCGCGGTGAGGGGGATCAAGGCGGAGTCCTCCGTGAGGCCGGGCGGCGGGATCGTTTCGGAAGGCGGTACGGACGGGGCGTGCGCTTCGAGTTGCACGGTGGGTGGTGTCCTCGTCTGGTCGTTCCGGCCTGTTGGCCGGGTGGCGGCTGGTACCGGGTGTTGCTTGTCCCGAGGCTCCTTCTTGGTGTCTCGTCCGTTTGGACAAAACAAAAGGGCCGCGGATCCCGAGTGGGGTTCCGCGGCCCTGAAGGCGCCGGCCTGATGGTGAATCAGGCTGGATCGCTCCAGGGTTCAGGCCCACGGAAGGCCCACATCGTGTGGTGCTGCGTCGTCTGCTTCTTGGCGCCGGATTCCGCTCCCGCACCGACGGCCGCAAAGGCATAGGCCTGGGCCTGTCCCTTCGCTACTGCTGCTGCCGGTGCCTGAGCCGGTCGCTCATTGCGCTCCCGCACGGGAAGGCTCGCCGGAGACAGCGGACCGGCGACGGAAATGCCGGACAGACCGGTGCCACGGAGCGAGGACTCGAAAGAGCAGGAGAGGCCGAGCGAGCAGGCGGAGACGACCGAAAGATCGGTCATTTTGTTGGTCTTGATGATGCTGATCACTTCAATCGCCTCCTCTCGGCGTCTCGGGCGGACCGGCGGGCCGGTCCTACGTATTTGGATAAGTACAGCACAGGGCCAGGGCTTCAGAGAAGTCGCTGTTCCCGTGGTTAAGAACCTATGGTGATGACTGGGGCAGGCGCAAACTATTTTTTCGACGAGTTTTTCTCACACTTCGTCAGCAGCCTCGCCAAGCACCTCTTCCACCATCTCACCTGCGCAAATGGCCAGAACCGCGGTCCCGAACCGGCCCAACTTCCGCGCGCCGACCCCGGAGATCACCGCCAGTTCGCCCGCACTGCCCGGTACGGCCTCGGCGATCGCCATCAGCGTCTTGTCCGTGAACACGCAGTAGGCGGGCTGACCGATCTCCTTCGCCCTGACGGCCCGCCAGTCGCGCAGCCGCTCGTAGAGCGCCTCGTCCATGTCGGAGGGGCAGTCCTCGCAGCGCATCAGCTTCATCTCACCGGCGTCGGTGAGGGTCTTGCCGCAGACCCGGCAGCGGGCGGGGCCCCGGCGTCCGCGCTTGGCGACCGGCGCCGGGCCCCGTTCGATCCCCCCGCCACCGCCCGCGCCGCGTGCGCCGAGGGGCACCGAGCCGGGGCGCAGCCCGCTGAGGAAGTGGCTCGGGCGCCGTACGGCGCGGCCGCCGGGCGAGCGGGAGAGCGACCACGACAGCGAGAGGTGGAGGCGGGCCCGGGTGACGCCGACGTACAGCAGGCGGCGCTCCTCCTCGATCTGCTCGTCGGTCTTGGCGTAGGTGATCGGCACCATGCCCTCGGTCAGGCCGACCAGGAACACGGCGTCCCACTCCAGGCCCTTCGCCGAGTGAAGCGAGGCGAGGGTGACGCCCTGGACCGTGGGGGCGTGCTGGGCGGCGGCCCGCTCGTCGAGCTCCGCCACCAGGTCGGAGAGCGTCGCGCCCGGCCTGGCCCGTTCGAAGTCCTCTGCGAGCCGGACCAGGGCGGCCAGCGATTCCCAGCGGTCGCGCACCGCCCCCGAGCTCGCGGGGGGCTCCGAGGTCCACCCCTTGGTGGAGAGCACCGCGCGCACCTCTGCGGGCAGCCCCTCCGCCTTGTCGAGCAGGGAGTCGTTGCCCCCGGCGCGGGCGGCGCCGCGCAGGGCGACTCCCGCTTCCCGCACCTCCGCCCGCTCGAAGAAGCGCTCCGCACCGCGCAGCTGGTACGGCACGCCCGCGTCCGCCAGGGCCTGTTCGTAGACCTCGGACTGGGAGTTGACCCGGTAGAGCACGGCGATCTCGCCGGCCGGGACCCCGGTGGCGATCAGATCGCGGATCCGGCGGGCGGTGCCCTCGGCCTCCGAGGGCTCGTCGGCGTACTCCGTGTAGACGGGCTCGGGGCCGGACTCGCGCTGCGAGACCAGTTCGAGCCGGTGCTCCGCGGCGCGGCCACGGGCCTGGCCGAGCAGCCCGTTGGCCAGATGGACGACCTGGGGGGTGGAGCGGTAGTCCCGGACCAGCTTGACCACTGTCGCGTGGGGATGGCGGGTGCGGAAGTTCAGCAGGTGGTCGGGGGTGGCTCCGGTGAAGGAGTAGATCGTCTGGCTCGCGTCACCGACGACGCACAGGGTGTCCCGGTCTCCGAGCCAGAGGTCGAGCAGCCGCTGCTGGAGCGGGCTGACGTCCTGGTACTCGTCGACGACGAAGTGCTGGTACTGACGGCGGACGTGGTCGGCGATGTCGTGGCGGTCCTGAAGGATGGCGACGGTGAGCAGCAGCACGTCTTCGAAGTCGATCACCGAGCGGTCGCGCTTCAGCTCCTCGTACGCCGCGTAGATCTGGGAGATCTCGGCCGGGTCGCGCGGGGCGTCGCGCTGGGTCTTCGCGACCACGGCCGGGTAGTCGGCGGGCACGGTCTGGGTGACCTTGGACCACTCGATCTCGCTGGTGACGTCCCGCAGCTCGTTGCGGTCGAGCCGGATGCGACAGCGGGCGGCGGCCTCGGCGACCAGCTGGACCTTGCGCTCCAGCAGCCGGGGCAGGTCACCCCCGACCGCCTTCGGCCAGAAGTACTGGAGCTGGCGCAGGGCGGCGGAGTGGAACGTCCGCGCCTGGACGCCTCCGGCGCCGAGCTGGCGCAGCCGTCCGCGCATCTCACCGGCGGCCCGGTTGGTGAACGTGACGGCAAGCACACTGGTGGGCTGGAGTATCCCGGCACGCACCCCGTACGCGATGCGATGGGTGATCGCACGCGTCTTGCCCGTACCGGCTCCGGCCAGCACACACACCGGGCCGTGCAGGGCCGTGGCGACCTCGCGCTGCTCGGGGTCCAGGCCGTCGAGCACGGCGTCGGCCGACTCGGGGACCTGCGGGAAGAGAGAGGAATGCGTTGCTGCTGTCACCCCGCCATGCTGCCAGGTCGGGAGAGACGGGCGCGGAAGTTGTCCACAGGGGAACGGCATCTGTCGTACTAATGCGGCCCGGTTGCTCCCACACCGGTGCGGGAGCAACCGGGCCGGCTGATCCCCGAAACCGCTCCGGCCCACTGCGGCCCGACCGTCCAGGTGGTCCCGGCGGTCCCCGCCGTCCCAACCGTCCCGGCAGTCCCGGCCCTCCCGATCGTCCCAACCATCCCGGCAGGCCCGGCCACCCCGACCGTCCCGGCCCGGCTGCGGGAATGGCGGTTGCCTCGCGTACGTTGCCATTCCGTGCGGCGACGCACGGTCCAGCTTCTCCGCGTGACGGATGAGACGGATGCGACAGACGAGTCTGAGAAGACTGACGAGACCAAGGAGCACGAAGACATGTCGGGCACTGTGACGATGTACAGCACCACGTGGTGCGGCTACTGCCGTCGGCTCAAGAGCCAGATGGACCGCGAGGGCATCGCGTACAACGAGATCAACATCGAGCAGGACCCGCAGTCCGCGGCCTTCGTCGAGAAGGCCAACGGGGGCAACCAGACCGTTCCCACCGTCCTGGTGGTCGGCTCCACGGGCGCCGAGGCCGTCATGACGAACCCGTCCCTGGCGCAGGTGAAGCAGGCGCTCGCCGCCTGATCCCGCCTCTCTCGCGGTACGAGGACGCCTCCTCCGGTCGGACACCGGAGGGGGCGTTCCGGCAGGGATCCGGGGTCAGCCGACAGTGCCCGGCTTCGGGAGCGGTTTGCCGTACCAGAGTTCGATCAGGCGTGCCGCGATCGAGATGCCGTACGGGGGCAGGATCTCGCCCGATTCGAAGGCGGCCTTCAGGTCCTCGCGGGAGAACCACCGGGCCTCCTCGATCTCCTCGCCGTCCACATTGATCTCGGCCGAGGTGGCCCGGGCCATGAAGCCGAGCATCAGGCTCGACGGGAACGGCCAGGGCTGGCTGGCGATGTACTCGACCTCGCCGACCGTGACCCCCGCCTCCTCGAACACCTCGCGCACCACGGACTGCTCGATCGACTCCCCCGGCTCGACGAAGCCCGCGAGCGTCGAGAAGCGGCCCTCGGGCCAGTGCACCTGACGGCCCAGCAGGGCGCGGTCCTGGTCGTCGGTCACCAGCATGATCACCGCGGGGTCGGTACGCGGGTAGTGCTCGGCGCCGCAGGCCGGGCAGCGGCGGATGTGACCGGCCGCCGCGATGACCGTGCGCTCGCCGCAGCGGGAGCAGAAGCGGTGCAGGCGCTGCCAGTTCTCCAGGGCCACCGCGTGCGCCATCAGGCCCGCGTCGCGCGGGCCGAGCAGCAGACCGGCCTCGCGCAGGCCGGCCGGACGGGCCGGCTGGTCCATGCGACCTGGCAGGGAGTCCTTCTGGAGCGCGAAGTAGCTGACGCCTTCCTCGTCGGTGCCGAGGAAGTAGCGGTGGGTCTCGGTGACCGGGGCATCGAAGGCCGGGGTCATGACGATCTCCGTACCGCCGTCGGCGGTGTCGTCGATCAGCACCTGGCCGCCGGAGACGACGAACACGCGGGTGGTCGGGTGGCTCCACGCGGCGGACAGCCATGCCTCGTCGAGGCGGTGGTGCGCGGCGCGGTCGATGCCGCTGGGCGCGGTCAGACCGATGGGCCGGTCTGCGGTGGCGTTGTCGAAGGTGCTCACAGGTGCTTCCTACTCCCCCGGGACGGATCGGGTGTTCAGAGGATTCAGCGGAGTGCGGCGGCCAGCTCGCCCCAGAGGTGCGCGGTCGTCTCCACGCCCTTGAACAGAAGGTCCAGCTCGACCTTCTCGTTGGGGGCGTGCCAGCCGTCGGACGGTACGGAGATGCCCAGGAAGAGGACGGGGGCGCCCAGCACGTCCTGGAGGTCGGCGGCAGGTCCCGAGCCCCCTTCGCGGGTGAAGAGGATCTTCTGGCCGAAGGCCCGTCCCATGGCGCGGGCCACGGCCTGCAGGGCGGGGTGGTCCAGCGGGGTCAGGCAGGGGCGGGTGGCCGGGGCGAAGGTGATCCGGTGCCGGACACCGGCCGGGACCTGTGCCTCGGCCCAGGCCCGGACCACCTGCTGGACGCGGTCGGGGTCCTGGCCGGCGACCAGCCGGAAGCTGATCTTCACCAGGGCGGAGGACGGGATGATCGTCTTGCTTCCGGCGCCCTGATAGCCGCCGCCGATGCCGTTGACCTCAGCGGTGGGGCGGGCCCAGACGCGTTCCAGCGTGGAGTATCCGGCCTCGCCCGATGCCGCGCGGGACTTGGCGGTACGCAGCCAGGCAGCCTCGTCGAAGGGCAGCTCGGCAAAGAGCGCGCGCTCGGCATCGGTGAGTTCGGCCACGCCGTCGTAGAAGCCGGGGATCGCGACCCGGCCGTCCGTGTCGTGCAGCGCGGCGACGAGCCGGGCGACGGCGGTGGCCGGGTTGGGGACCGCGCCGCCGAACGAACCGGAGTGGATGTCCTGTTCGGGGCCGTGCAGCTCGATCTCGCACTCGGCGAGGCCGCGCATGCCGGTGCAGACCGTGGGGGTCGACTCGTCCCACATGCCGGTGTCGGAGACGATCACGGCGTCGGCGGTGAGCCGGTCGGCCCGCTCCTCGACCAGGGCACGGAAGTTCGGCGAGCCGGACTCCTCCTCACCCTCGATCAGGAGCTTGAGGTTGACGGCGGGGGCGGTGCGGCCGGTGGCGGCGAGGTGGGCCCGGACGCCGAGTGTGTGGAAGAACACCTGCCCCTTGTCGTCGGCGGCGCCCCGCCCGTACATGCGGCCGTCGCGGATCACCGGCTCGAACGGGTCGGTGTCCCAGCCGTCCTCCCGGGCAGCGGGCTGCACGTCGTGGTGCCCGTAGACGAGGACGGTCGGGGCGTCCGGGTCGCCGGACGGCCAGTGGGCGAAGACCGCGGGGGCTCCGGGCGTCTCCCAGATCTCGGTGACCGGGAAGCCGGTCTCCTCGAGCTTGGCGGACAGCCACTCGGCGCTGCGCCGTACGTCCCCGTCGTGGACCGGCTGGGCGGATACGGACGGGATGCGCAGCCAGGCGGCCAGGTCGTCCAGGAAGGCTGTGCGGTGCTGCTCGGTGTACGTACGGACGGCGCTGTCCGGGGTGTCGCTCATGGCCTTGAGCCTAGTGCCTCGCCCAGCGGGGTCCGCCCGCCCGCGGTGGCCCGGGGACCTGTCCGGGCCTGATCCGCCGGCAGGTCCTACGCCGTGGGCGGTGGCTCGTCCAGCAGGATCCGTTCAAGTTCCGCCCGGCCGGGGAGGCGGGTGGGGTGGACGGTCTCGCCGGTGCGTACGTACAGGAACGTGGCGGTGACGTCGGTGAGCGGCAGGTCGTGCAGTTCCGCCCAGGCCAGTCGGTAGACCGCGAGCTGCAGGGGGTCGGCGGTGTTGGTGCGGGTGGTCTTCCAGTCGACGATCTCGTATGTGTCCCCGGTGCGGTACACCGCGTCGATACGGCCCCGGATCACCCGGCCGGCCAGGGTGATCTGGAACGGCGTCTCGACGCGGTAGGGGGTGCGGCGGGCGTACGGGGTGCGCTCGAAGGCCGCCTTGAGTGCGGCGAGGTCGCGCTCGTCGGCGATCTCGGCGTCGTTCTCGTCACCGCCGGGCAGTTCGTCGGGCCCGAGCATGGGCAGCGGCAGCTCCTCGAAACGTGACTCCACCCAGGCGTGGAAGCGGGTGCCCCGGCGGGCCGCCGGCTGCGGGGGTTTCGGCATCGGGCGGGCCAGCTCCCGGGCGAAGCCGTCGGGGTCGTCGGCGAGGTGCAGCAGTTGGGTGGCGGAGAGCGAGGCGGGGACGAGGACGTCGCGCACGGTGGCGCGGGCGCGGCGCAGCTCGCCGGTGAGGGCGTCGAGATCGCGGTCCCAGGAGGCGAGGGTGCGGGCCTCCTCGGGGGTGAGGCGGTGCGCCCCGGCGGCCTCGGGGGTGCGGGCCGCTGGAACGTGCGGCGCGGGGGCGGCGGTACGGGGGGCGGCCGGAGGGCGCTCGGTGGACAGCGCGTCCCAGTCGTCGGCATCGTCGTAGTACGCCTCGTCGTCGGGAAACGGGGCGTCGTCGTGGGCGCCGTCGTCCGGTTCCGGAGCTTCGTCGGGCAGCACCCCGTACGCGTCCGGCACGCCCCCCGTCATGGCGAGGGCCTCCAGGTGGGCCATCACCGTCTCCGCGGCGGCCCTGCGGCGGGTCAGCGCGGTGTCGTCCAGCGGAAGCGGCCACGCGTGGTCGGCGGTCTCCCCGTCGAGCGCCGGGTTCTCCTCGTCCTCGGCCGGTTCGTCGGCCCAGACCTCGATCTCGCCGTGCCCGGCCACGCAGTGCTCGTACAGCGCGTGCAGGAAGCCGGACGGGCCGCGCGGCTTCTTCTGGGACGGGCCCCACCAGTGGCCGGAGCCGAGCAGCAGGGTGCGGGGTCTGGTGAAGGTGACGTATCCCAGGCGGAGCTCCTCGGTGTGCTGGTGCTCCTTCATCTCCTCCTTGAACGCCTTGATCCCCTTGGCGTCCCAGGAGTGCACGTCGGGGAGGGTCGCCCGGTCCCCGCGCAGGGCGTGCGGGAGGACCTTGGACTGGGCGGTCCAGGCTTCGCGGGACTGGCCGCTGGGGAACTGGCCGGTGACCAGGCCGGGGACGGCGACGACGTCCCACTCCAGGCCCTTGGACTTGTGGGCGGTGAGGACCTTGACGGTGTTCTCACCGCCGGGCAGGGCATTGTCCAGGCCTTTCTCGTACTGGACGGCGGTGCGCAGGAAGCCGAGGAAGGCGAGGAGGGTGGCCTCGCCGTCGACGGCGGCGAAGCGGGCAGCGACATCGAGGAAGTTGGCGAGTGTCTCGCGGCGGCGGGCGGCCAGGGCCTGCGGGGACGCGGAGAGCTCGACCTCCAGGCCGGTGGTGGCCAGGACCCGGTGCAGGACGTCCATCAGCGGGTCGGCCAGCGAGCGGCGCAGGTCGCGCAGCTCGGCGGCGAGGCGGGCGAAGCGGATGCGGGCCTCGGTGGAGAACGGCAGCCCGTCGTCCTCCTCACCGCCCGATTCGAGGAAGGTGTCCAGCGCGTCGGCGAGCGAGATCACCTCGGCCGGGTCGATGCCCTCGACGGCCTCGGCGAGACGGCGGTCGGGGTCGGCGTCCGCCTCGTCGCCTTGGGCAGCGCGGTGGACGAGGAGCCGGGCGCGGCGGCCGAGCAGGGCCAGGTCGCGGGGGCCGATCCGCCAGCGGGGGCCGGTGAGCAGCCGGACCAGCGAAGCGTTGGCGCCGGGGTCCTGGAGCACCTCGCAGACCGCGACGAGGTCGGCGACCTCGGGCAGGTGGAGCAGCCCGGACAGGCCGACGACCTCGACCGGGACGTCGCGGGCCACCAGCGCGGCCTGGATCTCCGGGAAGTCGCCCGCGGTGCGGCACAGGACGGCGATCTCGCCGGGTGCCTTGCCGGTCCGCACCAGGTGGGCGATCGAGTCGGCGAGCCAGTCGATCTCCTCGGCGTGGGTGCGCAGCAGCGCGCAGCGGACGATGCCGTCGCGCTCGGCGCCTGGGGCGGGGCGCAGTGCCTCGACACCTTCGTGCATGGCGCGCAGCGGTGCGGCGAGGCCGTTGGCGAGGTGCAGGAGCCGGCCGCCGCTGCGGCGGTTCTCACTGAGGGAGTAACGGGTGGCCGGGGTGCCGTCGGCGTGCGGGAAGTGCAGCGGGAAGTCGTCGAGGTTGGCGACGGACGCGCCGCGCCAACCGTAGATCGCCTGGCAGGGGTCGCCGACGGCGGTGACGGCGTGCCCGGTCGTCCCCCCGGGGCCATTGCCGAAGAGGGCGGAGAGCAGCAGGCGCTGGGCCACGGAGGTGTCCTGGTACTCGTCGAGCAGCACGACCCGGAACTCCTCGCGCAGGATCGTGCCGACCTCGGGGCGGGTGAGGGCCAGCTCGGCGGAGAGCGCGATCTGGTCGCCGAAGTCCAGGAGGTCACGGCTCTTCTTGGCCTCGCGGTAGCGCCGGGTCAGCCGGAGCAGTTCGCCACGGGCCTCGGCGGTCTCGGGGATCCTGCGCAGCTCGGCGTTGCTGAGCCTGGCGGTCTCCAGTGTGCGAAGCAGCTCCGTGTCGTACTCGGCGAGCCTGTCGGGGCGTACGAGGTGTTCGGCGAGCTCGGCGTCGAGGGCCAGCAGATCGCTGACGAGGGTGGGGAAGGACCTGGTCAGGGCCGGATAGGGGCCGGGGGCCTCGCGCAGTACGCGGGCGGCGAGCTGGTAGCGGGTGGCGTCGGCGAGGAGGCGGGTGGTGGGTTCGAGTCCGATGCGCAGTCCGTGCTCGGTGAGGAGCCGGCCGGCGAACGCGTGGTACGTGGAGATGGCGGGCTCGCCCGGGGGGTTGTCCGGGTCGATGGCGTCCGGATCGGTGACCCCGGCCGCGATCAGGGCCTTGCGGACGCGTTCGGCGAGCTCACCGGCCGCCTTGTTGGTGAACGTGAGCCCGAGGACCTGCTCGGGCGCGACCTGGCCGGTGCCCACCAGCCACACCACGCGCGCCGCCATCACCGTGGTCTTCCCGGACCCGGCTCCGGCCACGATCACCTGCGGGGCGGGCGGTGCGGTGATGCAGGCCGTCTGCTCCGGGGTGAACGGGATCCCGAGGAGTTCCTTGAGCTGCTCGGGATCGGTGATGCGTGAGGACACCCCAGAGAGGCTAACCGGACGCACCGACAACGTGCGGGGCCGCCGGGTGCCCGGCCGCCCCGCTCACTCCAGGACGTGGCGGCCCTCCGGCTGTGCGCTGCACGAGGCCCGGAAGGTGCAGTGCGTGCAGTGCTGGCCGGTCGTGGGGGTGAAGCGCTCGTCCAGGACCCGGCCGGCGGCGGTGGCCAGCAGTTCCGGTACCCATTCACCGGCGAGGGGTTCCTGCGCCTGCACCTTGGGATGGGCTTCGCCGCCCTCCTTCTTGGCGGCGGCCTGGCGCAGCTGTACGAGTTCGGCGCCGCCGGGCTCGGGGCGGCGGCCGTCGAAGACCTCGTCGACCGCGCCCGCCCGGACGGCCAGCTGGTACACGGCGAGCTGGGGGTGGCGGGCGACCTGGTCCTTGGTCGGGGACTGCTTGCCGGTCTTGAAGTCGACGACGTAGGCCCGGCCCTCGGCGTCCTGTTCGACGCGGTCCATGGAGCCCCGGATGCGCACCTCGTACTCCCCCGCTTCCAGTGTCACGTCGAAGTCGTGCTCGCTCGCGACGGGGGTACGGCCGGCCCGGTCCATGACGTGCCAGCGCAGGAAGCGTTCGAGGGCGGCCCGTGCCTGCTCCTTCTCCTGCCGGGACTTCCAGGGGGCGTCGAAGACGAGCCCGTCCCAGACCGAGTCCAGCCGCTCCATCAGGACGGCGAGATCGGCGGGGGTGCGTCCGGAGGCCACCTCGTCGGCGAGTACGTGGACGACGTTGCCGAAGCCCTGGGCCGCGGTCGCCGGGGCATCCGCCTTCACCTCGCGGCCGAGGAACCACTGGAGCGCGCAGGTGTTGGCGAGCTGGTCGAGCGCGCTGCCGGAAAGCGTCACGGGCTGGTCCCGGTCGCGGAGCGGGACCGCGGAGCTGGTCGGTTCGTACAGGCCCCACCAGCGGTAGGGGTGGGCGGCGGGTACGAGCGGCTGGCCCTCTTCGTCGGTGAGCGCGGCGAGCCGGGCGAGGCGGCGGGCGGCCTCCTCGCGCAGGGCGTCGGAGGCTTCGGGGTCGACGGTGGTGGCGCGGAGTTCGGCGACGAGCGCGGCGACCGCGAGGGGGCGGCGCGGCCGGCCGGTGACGTCACGCGGTTCGGCGCCCAGCTCGGCGAGGAAGCGGGAGGGCTGGTCGCCGTCGTCGGCGGGCGCCTTCACCGCGGTGACGACGAGCCGTTCGCGGGCGCGGGTCGCCGCGACGTAGAAGAGCCTGCGCTCCTCGGCGAGGAGGGCGCCGGGGGTGAGCGGTTCGGCCAGACCGTCGCGGCCGATCCGGTCCGCCTCCAGCAGCGAACCGCGGCGGCGCAGGTCCGGCCAGAGCCCCTCCTGGACACCCGCGACGACGACGAGGCGCCACTCCAGGCCCTTGGAGCGGTGCGCGGTCATCAGCCGTACGGCGTCGGGTCGCACCGCGCGCCTGGAGAGGGTGTCGGCGGCGATGTCCTGGGCGTCGACCTCCTCCAGGAAGTTGAGCGCGCCGCGCCCGCCGGTGCGTTCCTCGGCGCGGGCCGCGGTGTCGAAGAGGGCGCAGACGGCGTCGAGGTCGCGGTCGGCGTTGCGGCCGCCCGCACCGCCGCGCAGCGCGGCGCGCTCCAGCCGGCCCGGCCAGGGGGTGCCGGACCACAGTGCCCACAGGGCCTCCTCCGCGGTGCCGCCGCCTTCGAGGAGCTCGCGGGCCTTGCGCAGGAGTGCGCCGAGACGCTGGGCACCGCGGGCGTACGCCGGATCGTGCGCCACGAGCCGCTCGGGCTCGGCGAGCGCTCGGGCCAGCAGCACGCCGGAGGGGGCCGGTACGCGGTTCCCGGCGGCCCGCTCCTCGTCGCGCAGAGCCCGGCCGAGACGGCGCAGGTCGGCCGCGTCCATGGAGCCGAGGGGGGAGGCGAGCAGGGTCAGGGCGGTCTCGGTGTCGAGCCAGGAGACCGCCGCGTCCTCGCCCGCTGCGACGACCTGCACATCCGCGCCCACTGCGACATCCTGAGCGTCCTCGTCCGCTGCGACATCCTGCACATCCGCGCCCACTGCGACGTCCTGAGCGCCCACGCCCATTGCGACATCCTGAGCGCCCGCGCCCGCTACGACACCCTGCGCACCCGCGCCCGCTGACGAAGCCTGCGCGTCCGTGCCCGCCGCAACGTCCTCCGCCGCTTGCGCTGCATCCTGCGCGCCCGGCGCACCCCGGCGCAGGGCCGCCGTGGCGACCGCGCGCAGGGCCGTCAGGAGCGGGGCCACCGCCGGTTCGTGGCGCAGGGGGAGGTCGTCCCCGTCGACCTCCAGCGGGACGCCCGCCGACGTCAGGGCCCGGCGCAAGGAGGGGATCGTACGGCCCCCGGCCCGTACCAGCACCGCCATCTCGTTCCACGGGACGCCGTCTTCCAGATGGGCCCGGCGCAGCAGATCGGCGATGTTGTCGAGCTCGGTGGACGCGGTCGGATAGGTGTACGCCTCCACGCCGCCGCCTTCGCGGACCGCGGTGAGCTCCCGGTGGGCGCGGACCTTCGCCGAGGGCAGCCGGGTCAGCGGCATCCGGCGGGTGAGCAGCCGCGTGGCGGCCAGCAGCTGTCCGGCGGAACGCCGCGAGGTGGTGAGCACGCCGACCGGGGCCGGGGCGCCGTCCGCCCGGCGGAACGTCTCCGGGAAGTCGAGGATGCCGTTCACATCGGCGCCCCGGAACGCGTAGATCGACTGGTCCGGGTCACCGAAGGCGATCAGGTCCCGGCCGCCGCCGGCACCCGGGGCGCTGCCCCGGTTGCCGGCCAGCGCGTGCAGCAGCCGCACCTGCGCCGGGTCCGTGTCCTGGTACTCGTCGACGAACACCGCGTCGTACTGCCCCGCGAGCAGCGCCGACACCTCGGGGCGCTCCGCGAGCAGCACGGCCCGGTGCACCAGCTCCGCGTAGTCCAGCACCCCCTGCGCGTCCAGCACGTCCAGGTACTCGGCGAGGAACCCGGCGGCGGCGCCCCAGTCCGGCCGGCCGGTGCGACGGGCGAAGGCGGCCAGCGCGTCCGGCCCCAGACCCAGCTCACGGCTGCGGGCCAGCACCGCACGCACCTCGTCGGCGAAGCCGCGCGTGGTCAGGCAGGCCCGCAGCTCGTCGGGCCACCGGATGCGCGCGAAGCCGTCCCGCTCCAGTTCGAGCTGGCCGGCGAGCAGCTCGCGGACGGTGACGTCCTGTTCCGGTCCGGAGAGCAGCCGCATCGGTTCGGCGAAGAGGTCGGCGTCCTGGTGGGCGCGGACCAGTGCGTAGCAGAAGGAGTGGAAGGTGGTGGCCTGCGGACCGCGGGCGGCGCCGAGGCGGGCGGCCATCCGGTCGCGCAGCTCCACTGCGGCCTTGCGGCTGAAGGTGAGCACCAGGACGCGGGCCGGGTCGCCGCCCCGTGCGATGCGGGCGGCGACCGCCTCGACGAGCGTGGTCGTCTTGCCGGTACCGGGCCCGGCGAGCACCAGGAGCGGGCCGCCGGGGTGATCAACCACCGCGCGCTGCGCCGCGTCCAGGAGAGGAGGGTCCACGGAGCCCGGCGGGGTGCGCACCAGACGGTACGCGCCCGCGGCCCGCTGCCGTGTCCGACGGGGCGGACTGTGCCGGGTGAAGGAGGAGGAGCTCACGTGGATCGCCGGTCCTGGTGGGTGTACTGATGATGAGGATGCGGTGCGCGCCGCGAACTTACGAAGTTACGTCAGCGGGGACGCGATACGGGGCGGGAGCGCTGCGTGCCTCGTCACGTTCCGGAGCGCGGACGTCGTTGCGTACCCGGTGCCGCACCCGGCCGTGGATTCCGTCACTCCGCGCGGCCACGGTCCCGCCGTGTCACATGCCACAGACCTTGCCGGCAGTCGCTTTCTGCACGCTCCCGATCACTTCTTGTGCGCCCCGGGGCACTTCCCGGAAGTCGGATACGTCGTACGGCCCCGGCGCCGCCCGCTGTGCCGCCGGATGGCGGAAGCTGTCAGTTGTGAGCACCTCCGCCCTTGTCCCGGTCCACGCCCCCGTCCGCGGTGACGCCGTCCCACCGTGCCCGCTTCATGTCGAGGCGTGGCAGGTGGCCCTCCGCGCTGCGCGACGCCTCGCGCAGCGGGGTGCCCTCCGTGCGGTAATGGTCCAGCGCGCGCAGCTCGTGGCCCGGGAGCAGTGCCCCGTCGGCGCGCACCACGCGCCACCACGGCACCGCGGCCCCGTACAGCGACATGACCCGGCCGACCTGGCGCGGACCGCCCTCGCCCAGCCACTCGGCGACATCGCCGTACGTCATGACGCGGCCGGGCGGGATCAGCTCGGCGACATCGAGCACCCGCTCCGCGTACTCCGGCAGTGCGTGGCTCGTGCGGTCGTCGCTCGTCCCGTCGCCGCTCGTGCGCTGTTGGCTCATCCGGCCCATCCTGCCGTACGTCGCCGACATTCCGGCCCGTTCCGTGTGCGTCCGGTCACAGGGCCTGCAGGCGGCAGCGAAGGGGCGTATGTTGCGCTTCCCATGTCCGTGCAGTGCACCCTGATGCCCAGCCGTGTCGCCGGGCCGTGCCACCATCGTGCGGGCGGTGACCGGTGATACGAGAACACGAAGACCAATCAGAGGCGACGAAGGAGCAGGGCGTGCAGCCACCGAAGGCGGCGGACGCCCCTGATGCCGGGTCGCAGCCGGACACGTCCCACGCACCCGCCGAAGAGCCCCGCGCCGAGCCCGGGAAGCCCGGCGGCGAGCGGGAAGAGTTCCCCGCGCATCTGGCCGGCTCGACGCTCTCGACCGCCGTGGCGGAGCAGGCCGAGCGCGTCTCGGGAGACGAACCGCTGCTCTCCGCCCGGGTGCACCGCCCCTCCGACCTCATGCGGCTCCTCATCGGAGTCCTGGCGATCGCCGTCCTGCTGTCGATCGGTGCATTCGCCCACGGCACGACCACCGGTCTCGAACAGGACATCAACAAGGGCACCGGTCAGGCCCCCGACATCGTGATCAAGACGGCGGGTCTGGTCTCCAGCATCGCCGTACTGCTCGTCCCGGTCGTCTTCGCCATCGAGCGGCTGATCAAACGCGACGGCCTGCGGATCGCCGACGGGGTGCTCGCCGCCGTACTGGCCCACGGCGTCACGCTCGCCGCCGACCTGTGGGTCGCCGAGTCCGCCCCCGAGACCATCCAGGACGCCCTGACCCAGCCGCAGCCCGGTGCCGCGCTCACCGATCCCGTGCACGGCTATCTCGCGCCGGTGATCGCCTATATGACGGCGGTCGGCATGGCGAGACGGCCGCGCTGGCGGGTCGTGCTGTGGGTGGTACTGCTGCTCGACGCGTTCGCCATGCTGGTCGGCGGCTACACGACCCCGTTCTCGATCGTCCTCACCGTGCTGATCGGCTGGACCGTGGCGTACGGCACGCTGTACGCGGTCGGCTCGCCGAACGTACGGCCGACCGGTCAGCACCTGATGGCCGGTCTGCGCCATGTCGGCTTCCGCCCGGTCAGCGCGATGCGCGCCGACGACGCCCCGGACTCGGGCGACCAGAGCGACCGGGGACGCCGCTATCTGGTCACCCTGGATGACGGGCCGCCGCTCGACGTCACGATCGTCGACCGCGAGCAGCAGGCCCAGGGCTTCTTCTACCGGCTGTGGCGCAGGCTCACCCTGCGCGGCATCACCCAGCGCCGCTCCATCCAGTCGCTGCGCCAGGCACTGGAACAGGAGGCACTGCTCGCCTACGCGGCGATCGCCGCCGGGGCCAACGCGCCCAAGCTGATCGCCACGTCCGAGCTCGGACCCGACGCCGTGATGCTGGTGTACGAGCACATCGGCGGCCGTTCGCTGGACGCGCTGGAGGACTCGGAGATCACCGACGAGGTGCTGCACGGCTCCTGGCGTCAGGTGAAGGCGCTCCAGTCCCGGCGGATCGCGCACCGCAGGCTCACCGGCGACGCCATCCTGGTGGACCGTTCCGGCAAGGTGTTCGTCACCGATCTGCGCGGCGGCGAGATCGCGGCCGGTGATCTGGTCCTGCGGATGGACGTCGCCCAGTTGCTGACCACGACGGGGCTGCGGGTCGGCGCCGAGCGGGCCGTCGCCGGTGCGCTGGAGGTGCTCGGCCCCGACGCGGTCGCGGACTGTCTGCCGCTGCTCCAGCCGATCGCGCTGAGCCGCTCCACCCGGGCGGCGCTGCGCCGGCTCGCCCGGGAGCGCTCGCAGCGGGAGCGCGAGGCGGTGTTGGAGGCGTCGGACGCGGCCAAGCGGGCCAGGGCGGCCGATCACGGGGCGGCCGCCGGCGACCGCAGGGCCGACCGCAAGGCGCTGCGCAACCAGAAGCAGGCCGACAAACGCGCCCTGGACGACGCCCTGGACGAAGCCCGCGAGGAGGACCTGCTTTCCCAGATGCGGCGGCAGGTGCTGCTGATCCGACCGCAGGCACCGGTCGAACCGGTGCGTCTCGAACGCATCAAGGCCCGCACCCTGCTCAGCTGCATCGCCGGTGCGATCGCCGCGTACTTCCTCATCTCACAGGTCACCCAGGCCGATTTCGGCGCGGTCGTCGAGCAGGCGGAGTGGGGCTGGGTGGCGGCCGCGGTCGCCTTCTCAGCGCTCAGCTACGTGGCGGCGGCGATGAGCCTGTTGGGCTTCGTGCCGGAGCGGGTGTCGTTCGGCAAGACGGTACTGGCGCAGATCGCCGGATCCTTCGTGAAGATCGTCGCCCCGGCGGCGGTCGGCGGTGTGGCGCTGAACACCCGCTTCCTGCAACGGGCCGGGGTGCGTCCGGGGCTCGCCGTGGCAAGCGTCGGCGCCTCGCAGCTGTTCGGTCTCGGCTGCCACATCGTGCTCCTGGCGGCCTTCGGCTATCTGACCGGCACCGAGAGGACGCCGTCCTCGCTCACCCCGTCCAGGACGGTGATCGCCGGGCTGCTGACGGTCGCCGTGCTGGTGCTGGTGGTGACGGCGGTCCCGTTCCTGCGGAAGTTCGTGGTGACACGGGTGCGGTCGCTGTTCGCCGGAGTCGTGCCGCGCATGCTCGACGTGGTGCAGCGGCCGCAGAAGCTGCTGACCGGCATCGGCGGAATGCTGCTGCTGACCGGCATGTTCGTGATGTGCCTGGACGCCTCGGTCCGGGCCTTCAGCGGTCCGGACGTGCCGCATCTCAGCTACGCCAGCATCGCGGTGGTCTTCCTGGCGGGCAACGCGCTGGGGTCGGCGGCGCCCACACCGGGCGGCATGGGCGCGGTCGAGGGCGCGCTGACGCTCGGGCTGATCGCGGTCGGCCTGCCGAAGGAAGTAGCGGCACCCGCCGTGCTGCTGTTCCGCCTGCTGACGCTGTGGCTGCCGGTGCTTCCCGGCTGGCTCTGCTTCAATCATCTGACCCGCAAGGGCGAACTCTGACGCGACCTCAGCCGCCATACGGGGCCACCCGCAAGGCCAGTCGGGCGACGGCGCGGCGACCCGCCACCCGCATGGACCGGTGCCCCGTGCAGCGCCCGGATTCCCGCCGCACCATGGGCCCATGAGGACCTCCCCTGCTCTGCGCGCCGCCGCCCTGGCCGCCGCCGTCACCGTGCTCCTGCCCATCGCCGCCTGCTCGGAGAGCGGCAACAAGGAAGACCCGGACGGGCCGCAGAGCACGCCGCTCGCGGCGAACGCCGCCGAGACCGGCACCCCCGGCGACCTCGCCTCCCAGAAACTGACATGGAAGCCCTGCCCCGCCCCGTCCCCGGCCCAGGGCAGCGGAACGGCGCCGTCCCCGCTGCCCGGCGGCACCCCTTGGGAGTGCGCGTTCATGCGCGCGCCGCTCGACTACGCGAAGCCCACGGGCGAGACGATCCGGCTGGAACTGATCCGGGCCAGGGCCAAGCACCAGGACAAGCGAATCGGCTCCCTCATCTTCAACTTCGGCGGTCCCGGCGCCTCCGGCGTCGCCACCCTGCCCGCCTTCGGCACCGACTACGACAAGCTCCGCGCCCGTTACGACCTGGTCAGCTTCGACCCGCGCGGCGTGGGCCGCAGCGACGGCGTGAAGTGCGAGACCGACAAGCAGCTCGACGCCCGATACGAGATCGACGGCACCCCGGACACCCCCGAGGAGGTGAACACCTTCGTCAACGGCACCAAAACCTTCGCGGCGGCCTGCGAGAAGAACTCCGGCACGCAGCTCCCCTACGTCGGCACCACCGACGCCGCCCGTGACATGGATCTGATGCGCAAGGTGCTCGGCGACAAGAAGCTGTACTACTTCGGCATCTCGTACGGCACCCAACTGGGCGGCGTATACGCCCACTTGTTCCCGAACAACGTCGGCAGGTCGGTGCTGGACGCGGTGATCGACCCGACGCAGAACTTCGAGCAGACCGCGCTCGGCCAGGCCAGCGGCTTCCAGCTGGCGCTGGACAACTTCACCAAGGACTGCGCCGACCGCGGCGACGCCTGCAGGCTGCCCGGCGCCAACTCGCAGGAGGTCGAGCAGGGGATCTCCGATCTGCTCGACAGACTGGAGAAGCAGCCGATCGAGGGACTCGGCTCGCGCCAGCTGACGGAGACCCTGGCGACCACCGGCATCGCGGCCGCCCTCTACTCCAAGGAGACCTGGCCGCTGCTGGAGCAGGGCGTCGACGAGGCCGACGGCGGCAACGGCGCGCTGCTCCTCGCCCTCGCCGACTCGCTGAACGGCCGTTCCGACAATGGCCAGTACGACAACTCGATGGCCGCCAACACCGCCATCAACTGCGCCGACTCCAAGCAGCGGTTCACCACGGACCAGACCGAGGCCAAGCTCCCCGAGTTCCGGTCCGCCTCGAAGATCTTCGGTAACTATCTGGGCTGGGCCTTGATGACCTGCACCGGCTGGCCGGTGCCGGGCGCCTGGATCAGCCCGGACGTCAGCGCCCCGGGCGCGGCCCCCATCCTCGTCGTCGGCAACACCGGCGACCCGGCGACGCCGTACGGGGGCGCCAAGGCGATGACCGACGCGCTGGGCAAGGGCGTCGGCGTGGAGGTGACGTACGAGGGCCAGGGGCACGGCGCGTACAACAGCGGCAACGCCTGCGTGCAGCAGACCGTGGACGGCTACCTGCTGAACGGCAGGATCCCGGCGGCCGGAACCATCTGCCAGTAGCGGCGCATCCCCGGCCGGCACCCCCGAGAGGCCCCTGGCCAGGCCCAGTCGTCGGACCGCCGTCGCCGCCCGGAGCACGGCAGCCGGCAGTCGGACAACAGCCCTTAGCATGAGCGGACTTTCTGTACGACGTGAGTACAGGCACATCGGGGAGGACGCACGTGGTCGCACACGCACGCGCCGGGGCTCTGGCCGGCACCGCACTTCTGCTGACGGGGCTGCTCGCGGGCTGCGGCGGAGGTTCGGACGACAAGCCGGACGACCGGGCGGACCACGATGCCGCGTCCTCGGCCGGCGGGCCGTCCACCGCGCCGAGCGGGCAGCCGGGCACGCCCCGGCTGCCCGTGGTCCTCACCTCCCAGCGGCTGGACTGGAAGGGCTGCGAGGCCCGCGCGGGCGAGAGCGCCCCCGGCCCCGAGTGGCGTTGCACGACGGTCCGGGTGCCGCTGGACTACGCGAAGCCCGACGGCGAGACGATCGGGATCGCGCTGATCCGCAAGAAGGCCCGGAACACCGGTCGACGCCTCGGCTCGATGCTGTTCAACTTCGGCGGCCCGGGCGGTTCGGGGGTCTCGATACTGCCCCGTGCCGCCGGCTCGTACGGCAACCTCAACTCCCGCTACGACCTGGTGGGGTTCGACCCGCGCGGGGTCGCGGGCAGCGAAGGGGTGAGCTGCCGCACCGACAAGGAGCAGGAGTCCGCCTACCGGAAGATCGACATGACCCCGGACACGGCGGCCGAGGAGACGGCGTTCCTGAAGGACGGCGCGGACTTCGGCGCCGGCTGCGCGCGCCGCTCCGGCAAGGTCCTGCCGTACGTCGGCACGACGAACGCCGCCCGGGACATGGACCTGATCCGCGAGGTGCTCGGCGACAAGAAGCTCACCTACTTCGGCATCTCGTACGGCACCGAACTCGGCGGCACCTACGCCCACCTCTTCCCCGCGAAGGTCGGGCGGACCGTCCTGGACGCCGTCGTCGACCCGACCGCGGACACCGTCGGGCACGCCCGCAACCAGGCGACCGGCTTCCAGCGGGCGCTGGGGAACTACCTCAAGGACCGCGGCCAGGATCCGAAGGCGGGCACGCAGCGGATCGCGAAGCTGCTGGAGCGGATCGACAAGAAGCCACTGCCGACCCGTTCGGGCCGCGAGCTCAACGAATCGCTGGCCATCACCGGCATCGTCACGCCGCTCTATTCCAAGAGCAACTGGCCGTACCTGACGCAGGCGCTGGACGAGGCCGAGAAGAGCGGCACCGGCAACATGCTGCTCCAGCTGGCCGACTCGTACAACGGCCGTGACGAGAAGGGTCACTACGACACCCAGAGCCACTCGCAGCGCGCCATCTCCTGCGCGGACGGCAAGCTCCGGCCGACGGCGGACGAGGCCAGGGCGCTGCTGCCGGAGTTCCGGAAGCTGTCCCCGGTGTTCGGCCCGTTCCTGGCGTGGGACACGGCGGGCTGGTGCTCGCAGTGGCCGGTGCAGGGTGAGCACGACCACCCGGAAGCGAGCGCTCCGGGCGCCGGTCCGGTGCTGGTCGTCGGCACGACCGGTGACCCGGCGACACCGTACGAGGGCGCCCGGAGGATGGCGGACGAACTGGGCAAGGGCGTGGGCATCATGCTCACCAACAAGGGCGAGGGGCACAGCGCGTACGGCAGGAACACCTGCGTGACGTCGACCGTGGACGCGTACTTCCTCGACGGGATGGTCCCACAGGACGGCAAGACCTGCTCGTAGGGCGGCCCGGAGACGCGGCGAAGGGGCCGGTCCGTGCGGACCGGCCCCTTCGCCGTGTCGGAAGGTGTTCTCAGTACACCGGCTTCTCGGGCTCGATCTGGTTGACCCAGCCGATCACGCCGCCTCCCACGTGGACCGCGTCGGCGAAGCCTGCGGACTTGAGGACCGCGAGGACCTCGGCGCTGCGGACACCCGTCTTGCAGTGCAGGACGATGCGCTTGTCCTGCGGGAGGTCCTGGAGGGCGCTGCCCATCAGGAACTCGTTCTTCGGGATCAGCCTCGCGCCCGGAATCGAGACGATCTCGAACTCGTTCGGCTCACGGACGTCGATGATCTCGATCTTCTCGTCGGCGTCGATCCACTCCTTGAGCTGCTTGGGAGTGATCGTGGAGCCGAGCGCCGCCTCCTGGGCCTCCTCGGACACGACGCCGCAGAATGCCTCGTAGTCGATGAGTTCGGTGACGGTGGGGTTCTCGCCGCAGACCGCGCAGTCGGGGTCCTTGCGGACCTTGACCTGGCGGTACTGCATCTCCAGGGCGTCGTAGATCATCAGTCGGCCGACCAGCGGGTCGCCGATGCCGGCAATCAGCTTGATGGCCTCGTTGACCTGGATGGAGCCGATCGACGCGCAGAGCACCCCGAGCACACCGCCCTCGGCGCAGGAGGGGACCATGCCCGGCGGGGGCGGCTCCGGGTAGAGGCAGCGGTAGCAGGGACCGTGCTCGGACCAGAAGACGGACGCCTGCCCGTCGAACCGGTAGATCGAGCCCCAGATGTACGGCTTGTTCAGCAGTACGGCCGCGTCGTTGACCAGATAGCGGGTGGCGAAGTTGTCCGTGCCGTCCACGATCAGGTCGTACGGGGCGAAGATGTCCATCACGTTGTCGGCTTCGAGCCGCTCCTCGTGAAGGACCACGTTCACGTACGGGTTGATGCCCAGCACCGTGTCCTTGGCGGACTCGGCCTTGGAGCGCCCGATGTCGGACTGGCTGTGGATGATCTGGCGTTGCAGGTTCGACTCGTCGACCTCGTCGAATTCCACGATGCCGAGCGTGCCGACACCGGCCGCGGCCAGGTACATCAGGGCCGGCGAGCCGAGACCGCCGGCACCGACACAGAGCACCTTCGCGTTCTTCAGCCGCTTCTGTCCGTCCATCCCGACATCCGGGATGATCAGGTGGCGGGAGTACCTGCGGACCTCGTCGACGGTGAGCTCAGCAGCTGGCTCGACCAGGGGTGGCAGCGACACAGGAACCTCAACAATGCAGGTGGTCGGTTTCTACGTACTTCGTCTGCGTACGGTTGTTCTTCCCGTAACACTGCCACGCCCCCTCTCATTCCGAGATACCAGGTCCGATCCGCGAGACGATTTCGTCCCAGTACCTGGGCAGCACAGCAAACGGTTCCATTTGACCGTTTTGGCCGTCTCGATCCGTGAAGAAGATCGTGCCCGCGCCCTGCCAGCGGGCGATGCGCATGGCCTCATCGAGATGAGTGCGCGGAACACCATGGACGAAGTGCGCGAACCTCTCCGGCGGATAGGAGGCGGTCCACTCCGCCACCTGCGACCAGCGGTACTCGGTCCAAGGCCCGCTGAAGGTGACCAACTGGTCGGCGGCCTCGGCGTAGCCGGGGTACGGATGGGTGCCCAGACCCAGCACCAGCGGCCCGCTCCCCTCCCCGTACGGGCGGTCGCCGTCGTCGAGGAGCGTCGCGAGGGTGCTGGTGAGCCGGCGTACCGCCGGGAGGTGGGCGCGCTCGGCCGGACAGCGGCCGAGATAGAAGCCCTCGACGCGGTACCAGTCGAGGAACGACTGCGCGTCGGCGATCAGTTCCCCGAAGGGGCGGCTGCCGAAGGCCAGGTCGAGATGGCCGAGCAGCCGGCCGCCCGCCGCCCGTACCGAGTCCTGCGGATCCTCGCCGTGCAGGGCCCGCTCGCGCGCGTTGCGGAGCCGGCCTGCGGCTTCCAGGCAGTGCGGGTCGGGGCGGGCACCGGGGCCGTTGTCGACATTGAGGACGGCCCAGTGCAGCGGAGTGCCGGGGCGGGCCAGCTCGGCCCATTCGGCCGGCGCGAGCAGCGGGTGCGCGCAGCCGGGCACGCCGAAGCCGAACTGCTCGGCGCCGCTGGTCCGGCGGGCCGTGCCGATGCTGGTCAGATACGGCATGCCGCCTCCATCCAGATGTCGGCGAGGGACTCCTCCAGATTGATCCGGGGGCGCCAGCCGAGCCGGTCCCTGGCGGTGCGTACATCAGCCTGCTGCCAGGCGCCGCAGCCGTCCGGGTAGGGGGACGGGGTCGCCGAGAGGTGCTCGATGACCGACTCGGTCGAGGTGCGCGGGGCGCCGATGGGCAGCCGGGGCGGGGGCGCGTCGAGCTCGTGGAGTGCGCCCCCGTATCCGGCGACCCTGGCGAGGACGGCGGCCGCGTCCCGGAGCCGCACGGCGCGCCCGGTACCGATGTTGACGACGCCCTGGGCGGCGGAGAGCGAGGCGGCGTGCACGGCGCGCGCAACATCGCGTACGTCCACGAAGTCGCGCTGCACGCCGAGGCCGCTGAGCTTCAGCTCGCCGTCGCCGGACTGCATGGCCCGGCGCATCGCCTCGGCGAGCCTGCCGAGCGGCGATCCGGCCGGGGTGCCCGGACCGACCGGGGAGAAGACCCGCAGCACCACCGCGTCGAGGCCCGAGCCGAGGACGAGTTCGGTGGCGGCGAGCTTGCTGACGCCGTACGGGCCACCGGGGCGCGGAATCGCGTCCTCGGCGGTGGAGGAACCGGGCTGCGAGGGCCCGTACTCCGACGAGCAGCCGACCTGGACGAGCCGGGCCGTGCAGCCGCTGCGCCGCATCGCCTCGCAGACCGTGGCGACGGCGACGGTGTTGTGGCGGGTCAGATCGCGGGCCCCGCCTCGGGTGGCTCCCGCGCAGTTGACGACGACTCCGGGGTGGACGGCGTCCAGGAAGCGGGTCAACGCGCCGGGGCTGCCGCTGGCGAGGTCGAACCGTACATCGGCGTCGTCTCTGCGGCCGAGCGCCGTGAGGTGCACGGCGGGGTCGGCGAGCAGGCGGTCGGCCACGAACCGGCCGAGGAATCCGTTGGCTCCGAGCAGCAGCACCCTCATCGCGCGCCCCCTCGGCGCCGACGGCGAGCTGCCGGTGAAGGGGATTGGGGGGTCATGTCCGGTGTCTCCTTGAGGAAGTGAGATGCAGTTGCGGGCAATGACCCGCGGCGTCGGCTCCGCGGGGCGTGCGATGGCAGTGGTACGGCTGTGGTGGTTACGCGACGGCCGGGCCTTCATCGACCGGCCGGGCGGTGGTGTGGGCGGATGCCCTGGAGAGGACGACGGTGGCGGCGACCAGCAGTCCCAGGGCGGAGGCACCGCAGGCGAGGGTGGGTACGGATCCGGTGCCGGACGCCGTGACGAGGGCGTCGACGGGGCGGGCGAGGATGTGCAGACCTGGCAGCCGCCCGGCCAGCACCAGCGCGGGTGCCAGGGCCTCGACCGCGCAGGCGACGGCCAGCCCGCCGGCGGCGAGTTCGGGGAACCCGTGCACGGTCAGCAGCCGGGCGAGCAGGAGCAGTACCCCGAGCGCGGCCGCCCCCACGAACGCTCCGCCGCCCCCGTACCCGAGGTGCGCGAGGTACAGCAGTCCGGCGAGGGCGCACAGGTGGAGTGCGACGGCCCCGAACAGCAGGGGGCGCACCCCCGCGGCGAACTCCTCCAGTGCACGGCTGCCGTTGAGTTTGCGGTGGGCGTGTACGGAGAAGAGGTGGGCGCACCAGGTGGCCGGGGCGAGCGAGAGGGCCAGGCCCAGCAGCGGTGCGGGGGTGA
The DNA here is from genome assembly GCF_053594575.1 of Streptomyces sp. NPDC001880. NCBI lineage: Bacteria > Bacillati > Actinomycetota > Actinomycetes > Kitasatosporales > Streptomycetaceae > Streptomyces > Streptomyces sp. NPDC001880. Next base: position 14,850 of record NZ_JBSFET010000030.1, on the reverse strand, counting down.
TCGCCCAGGGGCCCTCGGGGCCACCGCTGAGCACCTGGTCGAGCAGCGGTTCGCCGTACAGGACATAGCCGAGGAGCCAGCAGCCGTACACCTTGGCCGCACCCGATGTACGGCCTTCGGCGTGCAGGGGGCCGCTGCGCAGGCTGACCACGAGTCCGATGAGTGCGAGAAGCGCCCCGCCGAGGGCGATCGCGGTCCGTGCCCGGCCGTCGAGCGCTCCCTCGGTGAGCCCGAGTGCGCCGGCGGTCGCTGTGCAGGCGGCGCCCGGCAGCAGCGCGCGGAGCGACCACGCGGCGCGGGTCTCGATGTCGCGCTCCGGCGCGTCGGGACCCGTTGCGGAGCCCGCCGCCGTGGCGGGCACCCGGGCGAAGAGTTCCTCGGCGAGCGAGAAGACGTCGCGGTGCCGGTAGCGGGCGGCGGTACGGTCAGTGACGCCATGGGCTTCGAGCCCGGCGGCGATCTCCAGCGGATCGACGGCCCGTTCGCAGAGCTCGCGGTGGCGGTGCATCAGCGATTTCACGGGGTCGGCGGGGCCCCGGCGCGAGGCACTGGGCCGGCGCGCCGGGGCGGGGCGTGCGATCTCGGGGGCGCGGGAGGGCGCGGAGGCCACGGTTGCCTGGGCGGACACGGGTGCCGGGACGGACTCGGCCGGCTCGTGCGTCCCGGAGGGCTCATGTATCTCTGAGGGCTCGTGCCTCCCGGACGGCTCATGGATCTCGGAGGGCCCGCGCGTTCCCGGGGCCTCGGAGACCAGGGCCCGGGAGCGGCGGTCCCAGCTTCCGCCGGTGGTCGGTGTCGCGGGTGCGTCGGACACCTCGGTCGGGCCGCCCATGGTGATTCCTCCGTGATCGTCGCCGGCCGCGTCGGACCGGTCCGGTCCGCTCCGGACGGGCCCGGCCGTCTCGTGCCCCTGTTCACGCATCGCCGCCACCCGCTCCCCGCGCTCCCACGCAAGCGGCCCGGGGCCCGCAGGCCCAGCTGGGCCTGCGCTCGGCCGTGGCCGCCGGGTAGGGGCCCGAGGCCGTCCACGGGACCAGGACGTGTGCCTCCGGCGGGGTGGCGAACGGGCGCGGTGCCCCGTCGGCGTCCACCGCTTCGGCCTCCCTGCGCACCGGGGCGTGCGAGATCAGCTCCAGGTAGATGCCGCGAAATGCCGCAAGGTTCTGTTCGACGGCGAAGAGCTCAAGTGCGCGGGCGCGCGCCGCCGCTCCGAGCCGTGCGCGGCGCTCGGGGTCCCGCAGCAGCGCGAGACAGGCGTCGGCCAGCGCCCTGGGGTTGCGCGGGGGCACCACGAGCCCGGTGCCGCCGATGATCTCGACGACCGCGCCGACATCCGTCGACACCGTGGCCCGGCCGCAGAACATCGCCTCGACGAGCCCGGCCGGAAAGCCCTCGACCACGCTGGACAGGACGACGACTCCGCCCGCCGCGTAGGCGTCCGGCAGATCGGCCACCTCGGCCCCGCCGATCTCCTCGAAGGAGACCGGGTTGTCCCCGACGGCATGCACGTCCGTGGCCTCGTCGGGGAAGAGCTGGGCGGCGAGGACCCGGCAGTGTGCGAGATAGGTGGCGGCTTCGGGGCCCGGGGCCGGGGCTCCGATGATCCTCAGCCGGGCGTCCGGTTCGGCCTTCCGTACCTCTGCGAAGGCATGCAGCAGCGCGATCAGGTCCTTGGCCGGCTCGATCCGGCCGACCCAGACCAGGGTGTCGTCGGGGCCGCTGTCGCCGCTCTCCCCCAGCGCCGTGAAGCGGCCGGACTCCATGCCGGGGTAAACGGTGCGCAGCTTGCCGCGTTCGGCGCCGCACCTTTCCTGCCAGCGGCGGGCATGGGCGTTGCCGGCGGTGATGATCGCGGCCTGCCGGTACACCTCGGTGGCGAGCCGACCGTGGAAGTTGGCGAGCAGGGCGCGCACCGGCGCGTTCAGCGGGGCGCCGGTCGCCGCGAGGTAGTGCGCCCGCAGCTGCGCGCCGTGCTCGGTGACGAGCAGTGGCACCCCGAAGAAGCGTTTGGCCAGCAGCCCCGGCAGCGCGACGGCCCCGCCGGACGTCGCGTGACAGAGGTCGACCGCGCCGAGGCCCTCCTCGTCGTACCAGTCGAGCGAGAGCGGGCGGAGCACCCGGTCGAGTTCCCGGGCGAAGGCGAGGAGGTCGGGGACGGCGGCGGTCCGGACGGTGCGCCCGGCGCCCGGGGCGCGGCAGGCCGCTTCGAGCAGCCGCACGGCGGTTTCGGAGCGGAGGGCCGCGGTGAGTCCGCCGTGCTCGCGGGCCAGTTCGGCGAGTCCGTACAGGCCGTCCGTGAACTGCGTGTCCGCTGCGGACGTACGCCCTTCGCCGCCCGGTTCGCCGGCACTCGCGCCCGCGTCGGCGGCCTCGTCCTCGCCGCCTGCCGGGCCCGCCGCGCAGACCGATGCGGCCAGAGCCGCGAAGTGCGCCGCGAAGCGCTGCCGTTCGCGCCGCCCGTACGGGCGGGTGCCCCCGCCCGTCACCATCCGGGCCAGCAGCCCCTTGGAGGCCGTGACCAGGACTCCCTCGTCGGCCGTCCGCAGCGGCGCCGTCCGCACCCGGCCGACCTGCATCAGGAGCTGGACCCGGCCCTGCGCCTCCTTTTCGGCGGAGCGGCCGAGCGCGAAGAGATCGAACTCGTGCTGTGCGAGCCCACGCACCAGACGGTCGCACCAGAGCCCGGACTCACCGGTCGCATACGGATAGCCACCGTCGGTGAGGAGTCCGATCCGCACGAGCACACCCCCGATCTCCCTTGTGGGCGGCCGCCGTTGGAATGGCGGCTCACAGCGGGACGACCGTAAGCGGACACGCCGGTGGTGCGACGGACGGTTGTCCGTCGCACCACCGAAAGGGGTGAACCGTCGTAACTTTCCCGCCCCGATAGCGTTCTATTCCGCTACGCAAGCGATCCGTCACACAGGGTCAGGCGGCGGCCAGCTCCTTGCGGGCCGCGCGGCGCACCGTCGCCGGCGCAGGGTCGAGCGCGGGAACGGCCGCCAGGAGCTGCTCGGCGCAAGGGTCCCGGGGGTTCCCGTACACCTTGTCCACCGCGCCCTCCTCGACGATCCGGCCCTGCCGCACGACGGCGCCCCGGTCGCTGACCTGCCGCACGACGGCGAGGTCGTGCGCCCGTGCCGTCCACCGGCCTCCCGCCCGGGGAGGTCCGCGGCTCCGTCACCCGGGGCACCGCCGCCAGCAGCGCCCGCGTGTACGGCTCACGCGGGGCCACGAGCACGTCCCCCGGTGCAGACCACTCCGGTGCCCAAGGCCACGCTCAACCGGGCGGATACACCCAGGCGTTGGGACGGCACTTGATTCCGTCGATGTCCAGGGACTTGGTCTGCTGCTGCATCACCGGAGCGAGGGCTCCGGGCGTGCGGCAACTCACATGGTCGTTCCCCAGCCGGTGCCCGACTTCATGGTTGATCAGCATCTGGCGGTAGGCGAAGAGCTTGTCCGGACCGAAGGTCGACGAGCCCTGGGCCCAGCGGTAGGCGTTGATCATCACGCGCTCGGTCGCGGCGGAGTCGCAGCTGACGTTGTCCACCGTCGTGTCCAGATCCGACTTCGCACACCATTCACCGGTGGTTCCGGGGCTGGCCAGGGTGATCACGAAATCGGGGTCGTCGGTGGAGACCCGCTCGAACGTCATCGCCCCGTCGTGCGCCCAGCTGCGGTCGTCGTTGAGTGTCTCCTGGACGGCCCTGGCGAAGAGCGCGGCATCGAGACCGAGCCCCTTCTCGACATCGACCCGGTAGCGGTACTTGTGCCCCCGGCCCGGGGCCTTCGCCGTCCCCGGAATCGTCTCGAACTCTCCGGACGCCTTCAGATCCGGGGCGATCGGATAGGCCTTGGCCATCTTCTGTGCGTACGAGAGCGGCTTGGTCCGCACCGACTCGGGGGGCGGGCGGTCGTCCGAGCGGGAGGCGCCGTCGGGGCCGCGGCGGTCGACGCCCGAGGGCTGTGCGGCGGTGGTCCCGCCGCCGTTGTCCTGGGTGACCTGCCCGGCCACCACCACCGCGAGGACCGTGGTCACCGCGGCGGCCGCGATCCCCGTGAAGGCGCGGCCCTTGGCGCCCTTGCCGTCCTTGCCCGGCGCCGGGCCGTCGCCGCCTGGCGGCTGCTCGTCCCGCTCGCCGACCGGGGTGTACGGATCGGCGCGGCGGGCCGGCGGAACGGAGGGACCGCGCGGTGCGGGCGGAGCGGGCGGCGTGTCGAAGGCCTCGACGAACTCGCGCCGCGGTCCCGGTACGAGGGGCCGGGCGCCGGGCTGCTGCCCGGGCGCCGGCCGCCGTGCTCCGGGCCGCTGGTCGTCGGTCCGGAGGCGCGACTGGGGGCCGGTGCCCCAGCCGCCGCCGGGCTCGTGCTGTTCGGGGTGGCCGCCGCGGACATGTCCGGTTTGCTGGGAGGGGCTGTGCCCGTCGGAGCCGGGCGGCGTGTCCGCGGGCCTGCGGCGCCGCCCGGTGCCGGGGCCCGGCCGGGTGCCCGCGGACACGCCGCCCTCGTCCGCGGTGGCGGCCTCGATGTCGGGCCCCGAGGGTTCGGGGCCCTTTCGGCTATGTCGTCCCACGCCCCGGATCAGCTCCCGCCGCGTTCGTCGAGCAGTTCCCGGAAGGCCTGGGCGACCGCCTCCGGGAACTCCATCATCGCCACGTGCCCCGCGTCGGGCAGTGTCAGCAGCCGCGAATCACGGAAGGCCGCGGACGCCTTGCTCGCCATCCGGTACGAGACCAGCCGGTCCCGTCCGCCGTACACGAGCTGGGTCGGTGCGAGCACCCGCTCGGCCTGGCGCCACAGTCCGTGCTGCCCGCCGAGCGTGTACGCGTCGACAATGCCACGTGCGGAGCGTGTCATCGCGTCCCAGAAGTACGGCAGCCCCGTCCGGCGCTCCATTTCGGCCACCGCTTCGCGGAAGCCCGCATCGGAGACTCGCCCCGGATCGCCGTAGCAGAGCGCCATCGCGCCGCGGGTGCGGTCCTCCGCGGACCAGTCCCTGGTCATCCGGGCGAACAGGCCTGCGACGCCGGGCACGGCGAGCAGCCCCGTCGGCAGGGCCGACCGCTGCACCCGGATCTCGGGGAGCGCGGGCGAGACGAGGGTGAGGGTGCGCACCAGGTCCGGGCGGACCGCGGCGACCCGGGTGGCCACGGCCCCGCCGAGCGAATTGCCGAACAGGTGTACCGGTCCGCGCTCCTCGGCATCGAGGAACCGGATCACGGTGCGGGCGTGCCCGGTGACCGAGTAATTCCCGTCGTCCGGCGGCGGCGAGTCACCGAAGCCGGGCAGATCGACCGCGTCGCCGTCCACCACGTCCTGGAGCAGCGGCATCAGCGCCGACCAGTTCTGCGAGGAGCCGCCGAGCCCGTGCACGTAGAGCGCGGGCGGCAGCCCGGTCCGCTCCGGCGGCCGGGAGCGGACGCTCAGCGTCAGCCCGGGGAGCGCGACGGAGCGCAGCTCCTCCCCCTCCGCGACCCGGACGGCGCTCACCGCCGGGGACGCCGCGGCGGCGACGGCGCGGACTCCCGGCAGCTCGGTCGAAGACATGCGGCAATGTTACGAGACGATCACACCTTGATTCATGTGTTCGCCGTCACAGACCGCATAGCGGCCTGCGGGCGCAGCTCCTACGCTCGAAGCAAGGAAGGGAGTCACCATGACGGTCGACCCCAGCGACCCGGAGACCTTCGAGTACATCCAGCCGGACGAACCGGACCAGGAGACACCCCGGGCGGACGCCGCCGAGCAGCGGGCCGATCTCCAGCAGCAGCACGACGAACCGCTCACGGGCATCGACCGGGACAGCGCCAACGAGGCCGATGCAGCGGAACAGGCCCGCGTCGTGACACAGGATGAGGACGATTACCGCTGATACAAACTGCTTTGTCCCGGTGGCCGGGGAATCTGTGGCTACCGCAGCCGTCCGGTCCATGAAATTCTGCGTCCGCGCCGCGCATACCCGGGTTACCCAAAAGTACGATGGCTGTACGGCGCAGCGTGCACGGAAAAGCTGTGTCCGATCACAAATTTGGGAGGCGGCGTGACAGCCATCGAGCAGACCGAGGCGGCGCGCCCGCGGGGCACTCGCCTGCCTCGCCGCGCCCGACGCAATCAGCTGCTGGGCGCCGCGCAGGAAGTCTTTGTGGCGCAGGGCTACCACTCCGCCGCGATGGACGACATCGCCGAGCGGGCCGGGGTCAGCAAGCCGGTGCTCTACCAGCACTTCCCGGGAAAGCTGGAGCTCTACCTGGCCCTTCTCGACCAACACTGCGAGTCGCTTCTCCAGGCGGTCCGCACGGCCCTGGCCTCGACCACGGACAACAAGCTCCGGGTCGCCGCGACGATGGACGCGTACTTCGCGTACGTCGAGGACGAGGGCGGCGCCTTCCGGCTGGTCTTCGAGTCCGACCTGACCAACGAGCCCGCGGTGCGCGAGCGCGTCGACCGGGTGTCGCTGCAGTGCGCGGAGGCGATCTCCGACGTCATCGCCGGGGACACGGGGCTGTCCAAGGACGAGTCCATGCTGCTCGCGGTCGGCCTGGGCGGTGTCTCCCAGGTGGTCGCCCGCTACTGGCTCTCCAGCCGGTCCGCCATTCCTCGGGACACGGCGGTCCAGCTGCTCACCTCACTGGCCTGGCGGGGCATCGCGGGTTTCCCGCTGCACGGCATCGATCAGCACTGAACGGTCCGCCCGGCACGGCCGCCGTCCGTGTTCGCTGCGGGCGTTGCCCGCCGACCACTGGCGGCTCCCCCCAGCGGGCTAATGTGTGCTGCGTACGGCGCGGCTCACCGCGCAGGGACTGACCGTCGGAGGGACATAGCCGTGGAGGTCAAGATCGGGGTGCAGCACACGCCCCGGGAGATCGTTCTGGAGAGCGGGCTTTCCGCCGAAGAGGTCGAGAGCACCGTCGCCGAGGCTCTCACCGGCAAGGCGCAGCTGCTCAGCCTCACGGACGACAGGGGCCGAAAGGTCCTGGTGCCGGCCGACCGGATCGCTTACGTGGAGATCGGCGAGCCCAGCACGCGTCGTGTCGGGTTCGGCGCGCTGTAGGCAGCACGCTCCGAGCAGTGACCGTGGCAGCGGCCCGGTGGGGTTTCCCACCGGGCCGCTGCCCGTTGCTGTTCCGGGTGATTCCCGTGCGAACCCGGTGCCGAGGAGGGTTGCGTTCCGCGACGGGCGGGTAGTACCGCTAACGACCGATTCAGGTCAGGCCCTAACCGCCCCGCAACTCGCGAGGTGATCATCTGTGATCCTGGAAGCACTCGGCTCCGTCGTGCTCGGACTCGCCCTCGCCTGGGCGGCGCTCCGCTCCCTGCCGCACCGGCTCCCGTCCCGCCGCGTCGTCTTCACCACCGGCCCCCTCGGAGCCCTGTTCGGCTCGTATCTCATGCACTCGGTGCTGGGTCCGGGCCATGCCGTGGCCACGCTGGTCGGCGCGACGCTGATCGGGGCCGTGACGCTCTCGCTGCTGATCCGCCCCCGGAACAGCCCGCTGAGGCGATCAGCGGCGGCCTGAGGCCGGCCCGGCGGACCGGCCCCCGGTGAGCCTGTTACGCGGCCAGTCCGAGCGCGGCCATGCGCTTGGTGTGCGCCTCCGTGATCCGCGAGAACATCCGCCCGACCTCCGCCAGGTCGAAGCCGTCCGCCACACCGCCGACGAGCATCGTCGACAGCGCGTCGCGGTCGGCCACCACCCGCTGGGCCTGGGAGAGCGCCTCGCCCATCAGCCGGCGGGCCCAGAGCGCGAGCCGGCCTCCGACGCGCGGGTCGGCCTCGATCGCGGCGCGCACCTTCTCGACGGCGAAGTTCCCGTGCCCGGTGTCGTCGAGCACGGCGAGGACCAGGGAGCGGGTGTCCATGTCGAGCCGGACCGCGACCTCGCGGTAGAAGTCACTGGCGATCGAGTCGCCGACGTACGCCTTGACCAGGCCCTCCAGCCAGTCCGACGGAGCGGTCTGGCGGTGGAAGTCGTCGAGCGCCTTGGCGAACGGCTCCATCGCACCGGTCGGCTCCACCTCGATCGCGGTCAGCCGGTCGGTGAGCCGCTCGAAGTGATGGAATTCGGCGGAGGCCATCTTTGCCAGCTCCGCCTTGTCCGCGAGTGTCGGCGCGAGTTTGGCGTCCTCGGCGAGCCGCTCAAAGGCCGCCAGCTCCCCGTACGCGAGTGCTCCCAGCAGGTCCACGACCGCTGCCCGGTACTGCGGCTCCATCGACGCGGTGGCCCAGTCCTGGGCGGCGATTCCGGTGGGTTCAGGGGTTTCAGTGGCGTTGTCAGGCGTCTCCATGGAGCGCAGAATAGCCCGCCCGGCGGGGGACGGAAGGGCCTGGCCAGCCAGTGACATCACACCGTTCCGATGAATTCGCCCAACACACATGCGCGAATCCGGGGTACAGTGGTATTGCGTCTACTGAGTATTTTGGATGTACCGGTGGCGCGAAAATGGTGAAAAACGAATGAGGATGCCCGGTCGGTGGCCCGATCGGCTCCGACCCGACAGCCCTCCACGCGGGGCGTACGCCACGTACGACCGCAGATGAGGGGCCCCCTCAGCGGCACGAGCGCTCGAGCGACGGCAGTGGTCCCGCGCCACCCGGCCATACGCGGCCGGATGACCAACCCCGGCACGGTACGACCCCCAGCGTTCGCCTCGGACCGCGTCTCACAGAAGAGGCAGCACCCTGACTACGTTTCGTGAACTCGGGATTCTTCCCGAGACGGCCGAGGCCCTTGAAGCCGTCGGCATTGTGTCCCCGTTCCCCATCCAGGAGATGACGCTCCCCGTCGCGCTCTCCGGTTCCGATGTCATCGGCCAGGCCAAGACCGGCACCGGCAAGACCCTCGGATTCGGTCTGCCGCTGCTGGAGCGCGTCACCGTCCCCGCGGACGTCGAGGCGGGCCGGGCCCGGCCCGAGGAGCTGACCGAGGCGCCGCAGGCGCTCGTCGTCGTCCCCACCCGTGAGCTCTGCCAGCAGGTCACCAACGACCTGCTCACCGCCGGCAAGGTGCGCAACGTCCGCGTTCTCGCGATCTACGGCGGCCGGGCGTACGAGCCGCAGGTCGAGGCCCTGAAGAAGGGCGTCGACGTGATCGTCGGCACCCCGGGCCGACTGCTCGACCTGGCCGGACAGCGCAAGCTCGACCTCTCGCACGTCCGCGCGCTGGTGCTCGACGAGGCCGACGAGATGCTCGACCTGGGCTTCCTGCCCGATGTCGAGAAGATCATCACGATGCTTCCCGCGAAGCGGCAGACGATGCTGTTCTCGGCGACCATGCCGGGTGCCGTCATCGGTCTCGCGCGCCGCTACATGTCGCAGCCGACGCACATCCGCGCCACCTCGCCCGACGGTGAGGGCGCAACCGTCGCGAACATCTCGCAGCACGTCTACCGGGCCCACTCGATGGACAAGCCGGAGATGGTCGCCCGCATCCTGCAGGCCAACGGCCGCGGACTCGCGATGATCTTCTGCCGTACCAAGCGCACGGCGGCCGACATCGCCGAGCAGCTGGAGAGGCGAGGCTTCGCGTCCGGCGCGGTCCACGGCGACCTCGGCCAGGGCGCCCGCGAGCAGGCGCTGCGCGCCTTCCGCAACGGCAAGGTGGACGTGCTCGTCTGCACCGACGTCGCGGCCCGCGGTATCGATGTCGAGGGTGTGACCCACGTCATCAACTACCAGTCGCCGGAGGACGAGAAGACCTACCTGCACCGCATCGGCCGGACCGGCCGCGCAGGCGCCAAGGGCATCGCGATCACGCTGGTCGACTGGGACGACATCCCGCGCTGGCAGCTGATCAACAAGGCGCTCGACCTGGAGTTCAACGACCCGGTCGAGACCTACTCCACCTCGCCGCACCTCTTCGAGGAGCTCGACATCCCGGCCGGCACCAAGGGTGTCCTGCCGCGGGCCGAGCGGACCCGCGCCGGCCTGCGGGCCGAGGAGATCGAGGACCTCGGCGAGACGGGCGGCCGCGGCCGCAGGTCCGCCCCGGCGCCCGCCGTCCGCGAGGAGCGCGCGCCGCGTACGCCGCGTCAGCGTCGCCGCACCCGGGGCGGCGCCGCCGTCCAGGAGACGCCCGCCGCCACCGCGGCGCCGGCCCCGGCCGCCGACGCCCCGTCGGAGCCGCGTACGCCGCGTCGCCGTCGCCGCACCCGGGTCGGCGCCGCGGATGCCGCGGCCGAGGCCGTGATGAACGCGGTGGAGGCCGTGGTCGAGGTCGAGGTGGCGCCGAGGACCGCCGAGGCCCCGGTCGAGGAGGCGCCCGCGGCCGAGACCAAGCCGCGCCGCCGCCGCGCCCGCGTGGTCAAGCCGGCCGAGGACGAGGTCGACTTCCAGATCGCGCCGATCTCCGAGCCGGTGGCCGAGACGAGGACGGTGACCAAGCCGCGTCGCCGCCCCCGCGTCGTCAAGCCGGCCGAGGACGAGGTCGACTTCCAGATCGCGCCGATCTCCGAGCCCGTCGCGGAGACCAAGCCGCGCCGCCGCACCCGTGCGGCCGCCAAGCCGAAGACGGAGGCCGTGGCCGAGGCCCCGGCCGTCGAGGGCGAGGCGAAGCCGCGCAGGCGCCGCGCGCCGCGCGCGGCCGCCGCGAAGACCGAAGGCTGAGCTACCACCGCTCAGAAGCCTGATCCGCCGGACGGGCCCGAGGACGTCCTCGGGCCCGTCCGGCGTTCCGGCACCTCGCTTCTGCCCGTCCGGCCTCCCACGGCATAACCTCGTCCCATGAGCCGGCCGCACACCTTCACCCCGCCCCCCTGCGCCCACGCCCGCCAGCTGCGCACTCCGCGCGGCGACTTCGCCGTGCTGGACGCCTCGCCACCCGATGCCGTGCGCGGCACCGCCCTCCTGCTGCCCGGGTACACGGGCAGCAAGGAGGACTTCATGGCGCTCCTCGAACCGCTCTCGGCCGCCGGGTACCGGATCGTCGCCGTGGACGGCCGCGGACAGTACGAGACCGAGGGGACGGACCGTCAGGAGAGCTATGTGCAGGGCGAGTTGGCTCTTGATGTGCTCGCCCAGGCGGCCGCTCTCGAAGCAGGCGGCGAAGGCTCCGTGCACCTTCTGGGGCACTCGCTCGGCGGGCAGATCGCCCGCGCCGCCGTACTTCTCGACGCCGCGCCGTTCCGTTCGCTGACGCTGATGTCCTCCGGGCCCGCCGAGATCGTCGAGGCCCAGCAGCTCAAGGTGAAGGTGCTCAGCGACGCGCTCGCGACGCTGAGCATGGCCACGGTGTGGGACGCGATGCGCGCACTCGACCCGCCGGAGGAGGCGGCGACGGACGGCGAGGCTCTGCGCCGACGCTGGCTGCGCCACCGGCCCGCCCAGCTGATCGCCACCGGCCGCCAGCTGGTGACCGAGCCGGACCGGGTGGCCGAACTCGCCGCCGTACGGCTGCCGGTCCATGTGCTCTCCGGCGAGCGCGACGACACCTGGCCGGTGCCGTTGCTCGACGAAATGGCGCGGCGTCTCGGCGCGCACCGCACCCGGATCGCGGGCGCCGAGCACTCCCCCAACACGGACCGTCCGGAGCAGACCGCGGCAGCGATCGCCGCGTTCTGGGACAGCCTGTGGACGGCACCGGAAGGGCTCAGTACTGCGACTTGAGGTGCTGCCAGAAGCCGTCGCGCAGCGCCCGCCGCAGATGCGCGTGGCCGCGCAGCGAGTGCTGGAGCAGCCGTTCGGCCTCGACCAGCAGGTCCTGGTCGACGGAGCCCGGCAGGTAGGGGTGTCCGGGCAGCAGGTCGGCGAGGGACTCGCGGCCCCGGGCGGCCAGCCAGGCGGCCGCGATCTGCGCGCCGACGAAGCGGACGTCCTCGCGCGCGGGCGCGGGGGTGTCGTCCTCGTAGATGGTGACGGGACGTCTGGTGACGTACGGACGGCAGAAGTCCAGGTCGAAGGTGCGCTGGCTGTCGACCTCCCAGAGCAGCGGCTCGGCCTGGTTGCGCCCCTCCCCCGCCTCGATGCCCCACAGGTGCACCCGGGCCCCGTACCCCTGCGCCGCCTCCACCGCGGAGACCAGGTCCTCGTCGCCGCCGACCAGTGCCGCGTCGCTGATGGCTCGGTGCCGGGCGAGCGATTCGAGGTCGGTGCGGATGAGTGAGTCGACACCCTTCTGCTGGTTGTTGGCGTTGAGGTTGCCGAGTCTGACCTTGACGTCGGGGAGTTCGGCAATGGACTGCTGCTCGGCGGTGTGGATGCGCCGCCTGGCTCCGTCGTACCAGTACACGCGCAGCAGCCTGCTGTCCGCGAAGATCGTCCGGGCCTTGTCGATGAAGGCCTCGATGAGCCCTTCCGCGTCGAGATCGAAGGAGCGGCGGTCCTCGGTGCCGGTGACGAGCAGTCCGGCCGCCGCGTACACATAGCCCGCGTCCACGAAGATCGCGTGGGTCGAGGGGGTCTTCGACACCTCGGCGAGCACGCGCTGCAGCAGCTCGTTGGTGCGGTCCAGGCGTTCGCGGATATCTGCCTCGTTCATTCGGGCCTCGTCGTGGTCCTCGTCGACCGATCGCCCTCGGCGACCAGTTGATACTTAGACATCCAAAAAATTTCCTTAGCGTAGGGAATGTTTTACCGGGGCAAGTCGTTGTACCTCTCATGGAGCACGGGACAGTGGCGTCCGGTGCTCTCATCCTTGCGGACGGGCCAGCCGTCCTCCCAGTAGTTCTCCAGCAGGAGGATCAGACGAAGGGAAGCCTCATGCGCTTCGAGATCATGCGACTCGACGATGTCGACGGTACCGCCGTGGACAGCACCGTCGTGGACGCCGCCTCCGTCAACCGGATCGTGCAGCAGGCCGCAGCCATAGGCCAGCGCATCTACATCCGCCCGGCCGAGACCTCGGCTTCGTAACGCACGACGACGTACAAAGACGAAGCGCCCCCGTACGGAAGAGGTCCGTACGGGGGCGCTGTGGTGCCGGCGGGTACCTCAGGAGCCCTGGATGACCTGGGTGACGCCGTTGATGATCTGCTGTACGGCGATGGCGGACAGCATCATTCCGGCGAGCCTGGTCATCAGCACGACACCGCCGTCCTTGATGACCCGGATGATCAGCAGCGAGTAACGCATCGTCAGCCAGAGCACGATGTGCATGGCGAGGATCGCCGACCAGACCGAGATCTGCGTGGCCACGCTGTCGGCGTCCTGCACCGCCAGGATCACCGAAACGATCGCACCGGGCCCGGCGAGCAGCGGCATGCCCAGCGGCACGAGCGCCACATTGACGTCCTTGGTCTGCGTCGGCTCGTCGGTCTTGCCGGTCAGCAGGTCGAGTGCGATCAGCAGCAGGAGCAGTCCGCCCGCGATCATCAGGGCGGGCACGGAGACATGCAGGTAGTCGAGGATCTGCTGGCCGAGCAGACCGAAGACGGCGATCACGCCGAAAGCGACGGCGACCGCCTGGAACGCCATCCTGCGCTGCACCCTGGCGGGGCGGCCCGCAGTGAGCGCGAGGAAGATCGGGGTGATCCCGGGGGGATCCATAATCACAAAAAGCGTGAGAAAAAGGGATCCGAAAACAGCGACGTCGAACACAGTGAGCCTTGCGAGAAGAGAGAAACGGCCTGGAGGAGCGCACCCCGAAGCCTTGACGGCGGCCCGACGGCCAGGTGCACAAAAGTAGAACGTGAAGGGGGAGGGACGGCGGTGTGCGTACGGGCCCCGTGGTCCGGCCCCGGCGCGTGCGTCGTTACACGGGGCGCGGCCCGCCGGTCCCCGGCACCGGGAAGGCTCCCGTGGCGCGCCGGGTGATCTCGCCGTAGATCTCGGGGTCGGTGGTGTACTCGCCGAGCCCGACGGTCTTGCGGCTGCCGTGGTAGTCACTGGACCCGGTGGTCAGCAGCCCCAGGTCGTGGGCGAGCCCGCGCAGCCTGGCCCTGGTCGGCTCGTCGTGGTCCATGTGGTCGACCTCGATGCCGTCGAGGCCGGCGGCGGCGAGCCGCGCCATCGAGGACTCGGGCACCACCTCGCCGCGCTTGACGGCGGCAGGGTGGGCGAAGACCGTGACACCACCGGCGGCCTTGACCAGCCGGATCGCGTCGAAGGGGTCGAGTTCGTGCTTCTCGGCGTAGGCGCGTCCGCCGTCCGCGAGCCATTCGGGCGTGAAGGCGTCGGAGACGGTCTTCACGACGCCGAGTTCGACGAGCGCGGTGGCGACGTGCGGTCTGCCGACCGATCCGTCCCCGGCGATCCTCGCGACCTGCTCCCATTCGACGGGCACCCCGAGGTCCTGGAGCTTGCGCACCATGGTCCGGGCGCGCGGCACCCGGTCGTCGCGCACGAGCTCGCGTTCGCGGGCCAGCTCGGGCTCGTCGGGGTCGAAGAGGTAGGCCAGCAGGTGCAGGCCCACGCCGTCGATCCGGCAGGAGAGCTCGGCGCCGGTGACGAGGGTGAGCCCCTCGGGAAGGGCGGCGATCGCCTCGGCGTGGCCGCGCACGGTGTCGTGGTCGGTGAGCGCGACGACATCCAGGCCCGCGGCGGCGGCGTTCCGTACCAGCGCGGCGGGGGTGTCCGTGCCGTCCGAAGCGGTGGAGTGGGTGTGCAGGTCGATGCGCACGACGCGTACTCCAGATGCTCGGGGCCGGACAAGGGGACATCTCAGGATAACCGGCATTCGAACGGCGCCCGGCCGGGCCCGGAGGCTCCGGTCTCCAGGGCGGGTTTCGAAAGTCCCGCCTGACCGGGAACGCCCTCCGGGCGGACGACGCCACTTTCGGGACAGCCCTTAGTAGTACTTCGTTAGGTTGATTTGATCTCGGTGGTTGCGGTGGCGCATGCTGCGGCCTGTGGATCTTGGTGAGGTGGAGCGGCTCCGTGAACGCCTCGGCGCATTCGTGGCCGAGGTGTTCGTG
>NZ_JBSFET010000029.1:31164-75282 GCF_053594575.1 Streptomyces sp. NPDC001880 | reverse complement strand
GCAGACCTTACGGGTACGGACCCGGCCCATGTCCTCCAGGTGGACCTGGTGGAAATGAACCGAGCGGTCCTCGGTCGCGCTGACGACCTTGATCGTCGGCCATGGCTCGCAGCCGCTTCACGGCCACCTCGCCCGCCGGTGGCGGGCGGTGCGTGACCTGCCAGGGCGCCGTGCCACCGGGTAGCGCGGTCTCCATCCGTACGGTGACGACCAGATGGGCGCCCGTGCGGCGCAGCACCCCGGCAAGCCCGGTGAGCACGACTTCGCCGAGCGAGTCGGCAGCCTCTGGGGACAGGCCCTGGAGCAGATAGCCGCGCCGCTCCTTGGGGCGCCACCGCGAGAGGTCGTCGGGCGAGTCCAGACCGGTGATGCCGTCGGCCCCGTACCGCTCCTCCAGCAGCGCGAACGCGGCCGTGCCCGCCCCCGTGCCGCCCCCGGCCCGCAGCACCAGGAGGTGGCTGTCCAGCACCTTGCGGCACCGGGTGTGGGTCGGTGGTTCGACGAACCCGTGCAGGCGGGCGCGCACGTCCTGCGCGGGGTAAGGCCCTTCCCGCAGACGGGGTTTGGGGATGCGCTCGCTGACGTCCTCGTCGGGCTGGACGCCGATGAACACGTTGGCGTCGCCCGCGATCCCGCCCATGACCGCGAAGCCCTGGTCCACCCGCTGCTGGTTGTCGCGGAAGGAACTCCCCGGGCCGGGCCTTCCCTCTCCGTCCGGGCCGGGACCGGTGTCCGCGCCCGAGCCCGCGCTCACCGTCCTTCTCCGGCTGCGCCGACCCGCTTGTCGCCCGAGACGTTGTCGCCGCCGCCCCAGTGCTGGTTGGTGCCGTGGTACGTGGTGGCGCCGCCGGTGTACGAGACGTCCCGTCCGACGCTCCCCATCACGGCGGCGCCCTCGCCCACGTGCTGTGTGTTGCCGCTGTAGTGCGTGCCGGGCGATGTCGCCGGTTCCTGCCCCAGGACGGCGGAGGTGTCGACGGCCGGTGCCCCGGATTCCTCGCGCGGCCGCACACCGGCTTGTACGAGGTTTCCGGACGGCGACGGTACGTACAGCCACGCCCGCTGCGAGAAGTTCTTCCCCTCCACGGTGGCCGGGACCTCCACACAGCGGTCGGGGTGCAGTCCGGTGTACGCGCCGAGCACGACGTCCTCGTACACACGCTGGGAGATGACCGCCGCCAGGTGGGTGACCTGCTCGCTCGCCGCGGTCAGGATGGCCTTCACCGGACGGGAGTCCAGCAGTCGGTGGGTGTCGTTGCGAGGGGTGCCGTTGCCGTCGCCGGGGCCGTCCGCGTCCGGCAGCGGTCCGACGTGGACGCTGGCCCGGAGCCGGATGCGGGGGCCCACGCACTGCTTGTTGTACGCGCCGAGGGTGTCGTCCAGCACACCCA
The DNA here is from genome assembly GCF_053594575.1 of Streptomyces sp. NPDC001880. Classification (NCBI taxonomy): domain Bacteria; kingdom Bacillati; phylum Actinomycetota; class Actinomycetes; order Kitasatosporales; family Streptomycetaceae; genus Streptomyces; species Streptomyces sp. NPDC001880. The sequence continues at coordinate 73,891 of NZ_JBSFET010000029.1, read as the reverse complement.
GGAACGGCCAGAGGACGAAGGGCAGCAGGGCCGGGTCGAAGCCGAACACCACGCCGTCCCCGGTGTTGGCCAAAAACCGCTTGGAGTCACGCAGTTCGCGGAGCCCGGCCCGCTCCAGCGCCTGGTCGACGAGTCCGGGGATCAACTGGCTCACCGGACCGTGCTGCACGGCGGGAAGGCCGGTGAAGTCCTTTGCGTCGACGGCGAACAGGGCACGGTAGGGAGGCAGCGTCCGGCTCTCGGCGTACGGGGCGGGAATGGGGCTGGACATGCGTGAACTCCTCATGGGCGGTGGGGCGGATACGGAGCCGGTGGCCGGCTGATTCGAGACTCCGTCGGATCCGTCCGCCCGACTGCACAGCGCAGGGCAGTTCACAGGTGTCCCATGTCACAGCATGGGCGTGCTCAGCGGGCCGGGGGTGGTGGGAAGGGCGACGCGGGTGTGTCTCCCGGGCCGGTCATCGCCCAGTCGCGCAGCGTCTTCATGTCCTTGATGACGATTGTTCTGCGGGCCGTCTCGACCGCCCCGGACTCGCGCAGCCGTTGCAGGCCGGTGATGACCGCGTTCCGGGTGACTCCGGTCGCCTGTGCGATCTCCTCCTGGCTCAGGCCGGTCAGCCGGACGACATCCGAATCGCTGCCGGGCGCGGTGAGTTCGACCAGCCGCAGCAGCGCCCGCGCCAGCCGGGCGACCAGCGGGAGGGTCAGCAGTTCGGTGCGGTGCGCGTCGGACTCCCGGAGCCGGGAGAGTGCCTGGCGCATCAAGTCCATGATGAGCCCGCGCTGTTCGATGAACCGGCGGAACCGCTCCGCCTCCAGCACGACGGCCGTACAGTGCGTGAGCGCGACCACCTCCGCGGAACGCGGGGTGCCGTGGAAGACGGACACCTCACCCAGCAGATCCCCCGGCCCCCGGAAGGCCAGCCAGGTCACGACTCCACCCGGCTCCCGGCACACGACCTTGGCGAGCCCGCCGGTGAGGGCGAGCAGATGTGTGCCGGCGGACCCCTGCCTCAGCATCACACTGCGTTCACGAAAGGTGCGGGTCGCCCCTTGGCCCCGTAGCTCGCGCCAAGTCTCGTCCGACAGCACCCGTCGCCTTCCCCGTCCACCCGGTACGTGGTCCTCACCCACCTCCATGAGTTCTACGCCGCCCCGGCCGCCTCCACCGCGATTCGGGCGAACCTGTCCGATATCGACCGCCGCCCGGGGTGGGTACGCGGGGCGGGCGATCACGTCCCGGGGGCGGGGCGCGGGGCGCCGTGGAAGACCTGCTCGGTGTGCCAGGACCGGTGGCGATCCGCGACCGGGTCCGTGCCCGGCTGCGGGCCGGTCAACGGGCGGCCCGCCAGCGCTGTCACGTGCTCGCGGGCTGCCGGGCTTCGCCCGACGAACTTCTGTGAGACCAGGATGCGGTGGCCCTCGCCGACGCCGAGGGCGCCCTTGTCGAACAGCTTGTGGTGCAGTGCGCACAGGCACAGCCCGTTGTCGATGTCGTCCGGGCCGTCGAACGCCCACCAGCGCACGTGCGCGGCCTCCAACCCGACCGGCACCGTACCGATCCTGCCGTCGTAACCGCAGAAGGCGCACTGGTACTCGTACGCGGTCAGCACCATCTCGCGCATTCGCCGGTCTCGTTGCCGCCGCACGGCCGGAACCGGATCGGACTCCACCGGCACCTGCGCCAGGCCCAACGCCTCGCGCAACTCGCCGTGGAGCGACGGCGGGAAATGCTGATCGAGCAGCACCCCGGCGATCCGGCCGAGCAGCGACGGTTCACGTCGCAGGGCTGCGCGCAACTCCGGCGCCAACCGACCCGTCGCACCGGTCGCCCGTAGTGCCAGCACCCCGCTGCCGGGGCTGCCGGGCCCACGATCGGTACGTACTTCCCACACCCCGTCGCTGACCAGATGGTGGAAGGGGTAGGCGGGCGTCGTCCTGTTGGTCGGCCCGTACTCGGTCAGCAGCCGTTTCAGATCCTCCTCCACCGCGCTGTACCGCAACTCGCCGTCGGCGTCCTCCTGGAACCGGCCGAGGGCGTACAGGAGCAGCAGAGGCTTGTGCGGGGCCCGTATTCCGTTCCCGGCCCATTGCCTCAGCTTCGCGGCACGCTCGACCCAGTCCATGACCGGCGATCGTAGCGAGCTCATCGGGAGGGGCCCGGGGCGGCGGAGAGCCGCCGCGGTCGGCAACGGTCGAGGACTCAACAGGTCTGCCCCGCACCGGAGCCCGCCGGATCAGGCGGTGGCGTAGTCGGCGAGGGAGGGTTCCAGCAGGTCGACTGCGTGCTCGGCGGCGATCTCGGCGATGGTGGTCTGCTCGAAGCCCTGGACAAGGAACAGGCGGGTGGCGGCATCGGAGATGAGCTGACCTGTCGCCAGCTGCCGGGCGCGAGAACTGCTACATCGTGCTGCACCAGCACCACAAGCTCCCCTGGAAGCCGTACTCCCGTGCCGCGGAAGCGATCTCCAGAACTCCTCCGGTGGTCGGCCGCACTGGGGCAAGCAGCACTTCCGGACCCCGGAAACCCTGCGCCCGCGGTCCCCGAATGGGATGGTTTCACGGCGGTGCGCAGACGGCCCGAGCCAACGGGCGGTTCGCGAACGCCCATATCCGTCGGGTACTGGGAGAGATATGAACAAGGCGCTGCTGCACACGCGTTGTCCCGAACTCGCACGAACACTGCCGTTCCTCCGGCTCGGGGACGGCCCGACCCCGGTGCGCGAGCTCACCGGGGCAGCCCGGAACGACCTGTGGTGCAAGGACGAGAGCCCGTACGGCTCGGGCGGCTGGGGTGGCAACAAGGTCCGCAAGCTGGAATGGCTCCTGCCCGAGGTGCGACGGCGCGGGGTGCGCACCGTCCTGACCGTCGGAGCGACCGGGACGAACTGGGGCCTGGCGGCGACGCTGTACGCGCGCGAACTCGGCATCGACACCGTGCTCGCCCTCATCGACCAGCCCGAGGGTGAGCACGTGCGCGAGCAGCAGCGCAGGCTGCGGTCGTCCGGCGCGACCGTCCACCTCACCCGCACCAAGCCGTTGACGATCGCCGCCGTGCCGTGGCTGTTCCTGCGACACGCGCAGGGACTGCGGCTGCCCTACTACCTGCCCGCCGGCGGCTCCGCACCCATCGGTGTGCTCGGCTACGTCGAGGCGGGACTGGAACTCGGGGAGCAGGTGGCGGCGGGCGAGCTGCCGGAGCCGCGGCACATCGTCACCGCCGTGGGCTCGGGCGGGACCGCCGCCGGTCTGGCACTGGGCTGCGCGCTGGCCGGACTGCGGTCGCGGGTGCTCGGGGTGGTCGTCAACGACACCTTGCCGCTCGCCGCGAGCGATCTGACCCGGCTCGCCGGCCGGGCCGCGACCGTGCTGCGCAAGCGCGGAGCGGCATGCGACCTTCCACCGCTGCGGCTCGCCTCGACCCGCGCCTACCTGGGCCATGGCTACGGCCACCCCACACCCGAAGCCGCCGCCGCTGCGGAGGCCGCCGCGGCTGTCGGACTGCGGCTGGACCCCGTTTACACCGCCAAGGCGTTCGCCGCCGCTCTGACAGCCGGTCTGGACGGCCCGGTGCTGTTCCTGAACACCTACGGCCCGAGGCAATGACGGAGGCGGTTCGCTTCGAGGGGGCGACGCCGGCCAAGCGGTGAGGGCGGACTTCTGCGGGCCGGCGACTTCCGCACGAACCCGGGTTTCCCGGACCGCCTTCAGGCCCGCCCCTGCGGCGAGTTCGCCCGCGGTTCGACGTGAAGACCCGCGGTTCGACGTGAAGACACGAGCAGGTACGAACGGAGTGACCACGAAGTTCTCTGCCCACGTGACGGCCGCTGTGCCCGAATCGTTGAGGTGAGCATGGGGCGGGGCGATCTAACGGATGCCGAGTGGGCACGGCTGTGGCCGTTCCTGCCGGTCAGCAACGGACGTTGTGGCAGGTGGCGGGATCACCGGCAGGTGATCGACGGGATTCTGCACCGGGTGCGGACCGGGGTGCAGTGGCGTGATCTGCCCGAGAGGTTCGGGCCGTGGAAGACCGTCCATGAACGCCACCGTCTGTGGTCGGCCGATGGGACTTGGGAGCGTCTGCTCCAGCAGGTCCAGGCCGAGGCCGACGCGGTCGGGGAGATCGACTGGGGCATCTCTGTCGACTCCACCGTCGTGCGTGCGCATCAGCATGCGGCCGGCGCCCGCACCGGCCCGCCGCCAGCCCCCGCTTCAAAGGGGGCCGCGAAGGCAGCACACCAGGACGAGACGCCGTGGCAGAGCCTTCACGGCCGCCTGGTGGAGGTGGTGCCGGAGACGAGGGCTTGGGCCGCTCGCGGGGCGGTTTCACCAGCAAAATCCACCTGAGCGCGGATGGCCGCTGCCGTCCGCTGTCCCTGGTCGTCACGCCAGGGCAGCGGGCGTACTGCACCCAGTTCAAATCGGTGCTGGAGAAGATCCGGGTACCCCGTCTCGGGCCGGGCAGGCCCCGCAAGAAGCCGGACAGCCTCGCTGCGGACAAGGCCTACAGCAACGGCCCCGTCCGCGACTACCTGCGGCGCCGCGGCGTCCGGCAGACGATCCCGGAGAAGACTGACAGCCAGGCCGCTCGCCTGCGCAAAGGCTCAGGCGGCGGGCGGCCGCCCGCGTTCAACGAAGAGCGGTACAAGAAACGCAACACCGTCGAGCGGGCCATCAACAAGCTCAAGCACGCCAGAGCCGTCGCCACTCGAGACGACAAGCGCAGCGGGTCGGGAGACTCATCTGGGAAGTGGCCAAGGAGCCTGACGAGAGCGGCCCGGAGGGCTCCGAAAAGTCTCGTTGAGACTGCGGATGAGACTACGAACGTCGAAGGGCCCCACCGCGAACGGTGGGGCCCTTCGACATCGTGCCCGGTGAGGCACTGGCGGAGGATACGAGATTCGAACTCGTGAGGGGTTGCCCCCAACACGCTTTCCAAGCGTGCGCCCTAGGCCACTAGGCGAATCCTCCGCGGCAAACAATACAAGACGTTGAGGAGTGCTCGCGAACCCGTTCCCCTCGGGATCGCTCCGGAGGCCTTCCGGGTTGCTCCCGGGCGGTCGTGAAAGGCGGGGGAGTGGACCGGCATGGGTGGGGATCGGCTAAGGTGGGCGTCAGCCCCTCACGTGGCGCTATCTGACTGAACTCCCCCAGGGCCGGAAGGCAGCAAGGGTAGGTTGGCTCTGGCGGGTGCGTGGGGGGCCCTTGCGTTTCCGGGGCGGTGCTTCGCACGGTCCGGGGCCGGTTGTCGGTCCGCCCGGATAACCTCGTATGTGTGTCGTCCCTTGCGCTGTACCGCCGCTACCGCCCCGAGTCGTTCGCCGAGGTCATCGGGCAGGAGCATGTCACCGACCCGCTGCAGCAGGCGCTGCGGAACAACCGGGTCAATCACGCGTACCTGTTCAGCGGTCCGCGCGGCTGCGGCAAGACGACCAGCGCGCGCATCCTGGCCCGCTGCCTGAACTGCGAGCAGGGGCCGACGCCCACGCCGTGCGGGGAGTGCCAGTCCTGCCGGGACCTCGCGCGCAACGGGCCGGGATCGATCGATGTCATCGAGATCGACGCCGCGTCGCACGGTGGTGTGGACGACGCCCGTGATCTGCGGGAGAAGGCGTTCTTCGGGCCCGCGTCGAGTCGTTACAAGATCTACATCATCGACGAGGCGCACATGGTCACGTCGGCGGGGTTCAACGCCCTGCTGAAGGTGGTCGAGGAGCCGCCGGAGCACCTGAAGTTCATCTTCGCGACCACCGAGCCCGAGAAGGTCATCGGCACCATCCGGTCGCGTACGCACCACTACCCGTTCCGTCTCGTGCCGCCGGGGACGCTGCGCGACTACCTTGCCGAGGTCTGCGGCAGGGAGAACAGCCCCGTCGAGGACGGCGTGCTGCCGCTCGTCGTGCGGGCCGGGGCCGGGTCCGTGCGTGACTCGATGTCGGTGATGGACCAGCTGCTGGCCGGCGCGGGCGACGACGGTGTGACATACGCCATGGCGACCTCGCTGCTCGGTTGTACGGACGGCTCGCTGCTCGACTCGATCGTGGACGCCTTCGCGGCGGGCGACGGTGCCGCGGCGTTCGAGGTCGTGGACCGGGTGATCGAGGGCGGCAACGACCCGCGCCGCTTCGTCGCCGATCTCCTGGAGCGGCTGCGCGATCTGGTGATCCTGGCCGCCGTGCCGGACGCCGGGGAGAAGGGGCTGATCGACGCCCCCGCCGATGTCGTCGAGCGGATGCAGGCCCAGGCGTCCGTCTTCGGTGCCGCCGAGCTGAGCCGTGCCGCCGACCTGGTCAACGAGGGGCTCACGGAGATGCGCGGGGCGACCTCGCCGCGTCTCCAGGTCGAGCTGATCTGCGCCCGGGTGCTGCTGCCCGCCGCCTTCGACGACGAGCGTTCGCTGCAGGCTCGGCTCGACCGGCTGGAGCGCGGCGCCTCCTTCGCGACCACCGGCCCGGGGCCCGCCATGGGGTACGTACCCGGGCCCGAGGCACTGGCCCACGCACCCGCGCCTGCCGCGCCGACGGCACCGCTCGTGCAGCCCGGTGGGGGACCCACCGCCGCGCGTGCCGCGGTACGGGGCGAGGCGCCCGCGCCGGTCCAGGCACCGCCCGCCCCCGCCGCTGCACCGCCCGCCGCCCCGCAGCCGCCGGCCGAGGCCCCGGCTCCGGCGGGCGGTCAGCGTCCCGGTGCCTGGCCCACCGCGGCCGCGCCGGAATCGGGCCGGCGTCCCGGCGGCTGGCCGACCGCTTCCGCCCCGGGCCAGTCGCCCGTCCCGCAAGCCGCTCCGGCCGCCGCTCCGGCCCAGGCCCCGGCTCCGGGGCCGACCGCCGCCGAGCCGAGTCCGGGCATGGCGCAGGGCGCCGGCCAGGTGCGGAACATGTGGCCGGACATCCTGGAGGCAGTGAAGAACCGCCGCCGGTTCACCTGGATCCTGCTCAGCCAGAACGCCCAGGTCACCGGCTTCGACGGCAGCACCCTGCAGATCGGCTTCCTCAACGCCGGTGCCCGCGACAACTTCGCGAGCAGCGGCAGCGAGGACGTGCTGAGGCAGGCACTCGCCGAGCGGTTCAACGCACAGTGGAAGATCGAGGCCGTCGTCGACCCCTCGGGCGGTGCCGGAGCACTCCCGCAGACCGGCGGCCGCCCCGGCGCCCCGCCCGCGCACCAATACCAGGCCCCTGCGCCCCAGCAGAGCTACGAACCCCGGCCGGCCGCTTCTCCGCAGCAACAGCAGCCGAGCCGCCAGCAGCAGCCCGCTCAGCCCGCTCACCAGCAGTCCGGTCACCAGCCGTCGGGTACCGCGTCCGCCGCGGAGCCCGCACCGCAGCCGTACTCCGCGCCCGAGCCGCCGCGCGCGGTCGCCCCCGAGGACGACATCCCCGAGGCCGACGACCCGGACCTCGTCGACTCGGCGCTCTCCGGGCACGAGCTGATCGTCCGCGAGCTCGGCGCCACAGTTGTCGAGGAGTTCACCAACGAGTAGCGGGCGGCGGCAGGGTGCGCCCCGGCGGCGCGAGGCGTCCGCCCCGGTTCCGCGGGTGTCCGCGGAGCGGCGTCCCGTCAAGGGCGCCGCGCCCCGGCGGTTAGGCTGCACCCCGTGAAGGTCCTCGTCATCGGCGGCGGCGCCCGCGAACACGCCCTGTGCCGCTCTCTGTCCCTCGACCCCGACGTCACCGCTCTGTACTGCGCTCCCGGCAACGCCGGCATCGCGGAGGTGGCCGAACTGCACCCGGTCGACGCCCTCGACGGCGACGCCGTCGCGCGCCTCGCCACCGACCTGGGCGCCGAACTGGTGGTCGTCGGCCCGGAGGCACCGCTCGTCGCCGGGGTCGCCGACGCCGTGCGCGCCGCGGGCATCCCCTGCTTCGGCCCCTCCGGCGAGGCGGCCCAGCTGGAGGGCTCCAAGGCGTTCGCCAAGGGCGTGATGGCCGGGGCCGGCGTCCCGACCGCCCGTAGCTACGTCTGCACCACCCCGGCCGAGATCGACTCCGCCCTCGACGCCTTCGGCGCCCCGTACGTCGTCAAGGACGACGGTCTCGCCGCGGGCAAGGGCGTCGTCGTCACCGATGACGTCGAGGTGGCCCGTGCCCACGCCCTGGCCTGCGACCGCGTGGTCATCGAGGAGTTCCTCGACGGCCCCGAGGTGAGCCTCTTCGCGATCACGGACGGCACCACCGTGCTGCCGCTCCAGCCCGCACAGGACTTCAAGCGCGCCCTGGACGGCGACGAGGGCCCGAACACCGGCGGCATGGGCGCGTACTCCCCGCTCCCGTGGGCCGACCCCAAGCTGGTCGACGAGGTCATGGAGTCGGTGCTCCAGCCGACCGTCGACGAACTCCGCCGCCGCGGCACCCCGTTCTCCGGGCTGCTGTACGCGGGCCTCGCGATCACCTCGCGCGGCGTCCGGGTGATCGAGTTCAACGCCCGCTTCGGCGACCCCGAGACCCAGGTGGTCCTGGCCCGTCTGAAGACCCCGCTGGCCGGTGTCCTGCTCGGCTCCGCCAACGGCACGCTCGACGAGCTGCCCCCGCTCAGGTGGCGCGACGAGGCCGCGGTCACCGTGGTCATCGCCTCGCACAACTACCCGGGTACGCCGCGCACGGGCGACCCGATCGAGGGGCTCGACGAGGTGGCGGCGCAGGATGCCCCACACGCGTACGTCCTGCACGCGGGCACCAGGCGGGAGGGCGACACGATCGTCAGCGCGGGCGGCCGGGTGCTGTCCGTGACCGCGACCGGCAAGGACCTCGCGAGCGCCAGGGAGCGCGCCTACACGGCGGCAGCCCGGATCCGGCTCGACGGCTCGCAGCTTCGCACGGACATCGCCCGGAAGGCTGCGGAGGGCTGAGACAGGTCGCGGAGGACCGAGACAGGTCGCGGAGGGCTGAGGCGGGTCGCGGAGGGCCGAGCCCGTCCTTCCGTACCTGCACCCCGCGTCCCGTACGCACCCCGCGTCCCGCACCCGCCCTCACCCTCGCTGACATGCCCCGACGTGCCGCTGCCTCAAGGACGGCGGCGCGTCAGCACCTTTACCCAAAGCCATTCCATCGAGTGACGGCTGAGCCATCCGGATGACGCCCGCCGAGGCCCCAACTAGGGTGCGGCGCAAGCATTCCGGTATTTGGCCCACTGGCATTGCGATGTCAGTGACGGGTGCCACAGTGGGGGAGTGAACAACACCGCCGCAGGGGCAGAGGGGGTGACGTCCGGCCGTGTCCGGTATCGGTACGAGTGAGGAGCTGGGTGCGTCGAGTGCGCATGCCCGAGCTCATGCCCTGCTGCGCATCCGCGGCAGGGCGACAGCCGTGGCGATCCTGCCGGCGGCGGTTGCCGTCGTGCTGCTCGTGGCAGGCGCCCAGGGCCTCGCCGTGGGCAGCGGCTGGGACACGGCGCGCTGGGCCGTGACGGCCTGTGCGGTCGTCGTGCTCCTCCTTGCCGCGGCCGTCGCAGTCGCGATCGTACGGGCGAGGCCGGCGGTCAGCCCGACCGTCCCGCTCCCCGAGAAGGCCGCCCCCGATCTCTACCGCCTGGTCAGGGACCTCGCCGACCGGCTCGGGGTTCCCGCGCCCTCGGCCATAGCCCTCACGCCCGACTGCGACAGCTGGCTGGAGGACCGCACCCACCCCTCGGCGCAGGCCGCGGCGGGCCCCGACGCGGATCGGGCGGCGCATTCCGCGGCCCGGACCCGCCGCCGGGTCCAGGCGGCTCCGGTGCTGGTCATCGGATCCCCGTTCCTGTGGTGGATGCGGGTCGCGGAGCTACGGGCGGTGCTCGCCCCGGTCGTCGCGGGCACGGGCCCGTCCGCGCATCCCGACATAGCTGCGGCCCGCCGCTTCGTACGGGGGCTCGACGGCGCGGTCGCCGACGCCGCCGCACCCGTGCCGGGACCGCTGGCCGGGGTGCGCAGACTGCCCCGTGCCTTCGTCGGCCGGATCGCCGGGCTGCTGCTGCGCAGTTGTCGCAGCCACGCGGCGGAGATGGAGCGGAGCGTCGCCGCCGCCGCTTCGGTCCGCGCACAGGGTGTGGACTACGGTCTGCGGATCGTCGCCCAGGAGCAGGTCGGCCTCGCCTACGCGGGCTGGGACCGGCTGCTCACCCGGGTCGCTCTGCCCGCCTGGCGGATGGGCCGCTGGCCGTCCCGGCTGGACGCAGGCGTGGTGTCCGCACTCACCGAGCTGTCCCGGCGCGACCGGCTCGCCGACGGATTCGCCTCCCGGCTCGGCGAGCGCCCGGCCTGCGACCTCCTGGAGGAGCCGGGCGCGGCCGACGAGGCGGCTTCGCTGCTGGCGGCCCGGCTGTTCCACGGCGGCCCGGCCCGGCCGGGTCCCGACTGGTCGCCCGTCGACTGGCAGCACTATCCGGACGAGGTGGTCGACCGGAAGTGGCGCACCGAGGCCGCGCGCCTGCACCGCGTCCTCGACTCGATGACCGCCGCGCCCGCCCAGGCTGCGGAGCCCGCCATGGGGGTGCCCACGCTGGCCCGTGTCGTCGAGCATCTGGCGGGCCGGGCCGCGGGCGGCGAGGCGCTCGCCGCCGGAATCAGCGCCGCGGTGGCCCGCGAGGAGGCGGCTGTACGGCAGCACCGGACCGATGGCGCGTCCGGCCCGACGGGCGCCTCCGCTGCCGCGGGCACCGGCGGAGAGGTCCTGGATCCCTGGGGCACCGACCCCCTCCCGCTCTTCCCGCTCCAGCCGCCCCGTACGGCTACGGAGCTGCTCGCCGACCACGTCGCGGCGATGGTCTGCTGCGCGGCGGTGGACACGGCCGGCGCGGCGCCCGGCCTCGACTGGCTCGACGGCCCCGCGCTGCTGGTCGACGGCGAGCGCCGGGCGGACCTGGGCAGTCCTGTCCTCAGCCTGGTCGAGGACGGGGACGCGGAACCGCTGCGTACCTGGCTCGCTTCGATCGGCGTACGCGCCGACAAGCCCGTGCGCCTCGTCTGACCCACCAGTCCCGTCCGGCACATCGAAAACCCGGAACGGTACGTTCCGTTCACGTCAATTCGCGACGAACGGTGACGGGCTGCATGCGTTATGTGATGTGCTGGGGATCGACGCTGACAGTCGGCGCACCGCTGCTGGCGCGCTGATGACGCATGACCACTGGCGATCGGCCCACCGGTGATCGACCGTGGGCCATCGGCCATCGACTGTTGTCTCGGGGGACTTGAGGGAGGGAAACGGTATGGGGGCGGAGCAGATTCGACGGTGGGAGTCGGGTGCCCTCGCGCACGCCGTCTCCGACCCCTTTGGGCAGGGCCCCCTGCCCTGGCTGCGCGGCAGCGAGAACTACTTCGACGACACCGGGCAGGTCGTCCCCTGGTACGCCGACCCCACCCTCGCCCGCGGCTCCACCGACGGCGGCACGCGTACGGCCGACGACGTGCACCGCCAGATCAAGGGCTTCATCTCCACGGGCGCGGCGGCCCCCGGCGAGGCGATCGACTTCCACATCACCGTGGACCCGCCCCAGCAGTTCTCCGTGGACATCTACCGCATCGGTCACTACGGGGGCGACGGCGCCGCCCAGATCACCACGAGCCCCCGGCTCTGCGGCATCGTGCAGCCCGCGCCGCTCACCGCCGACCGCACGGTCTCCTGCCACCACTGGTGGCAGTCCTGGCGGCTGCAGATCCCGAGCTACTGGTCGATCGGCGCGTATGTCGCCGTGCTCACCACGATGGACGGCTACCGCTCCCACATCCCCTTCACGGTCCGCGACGACCACCCCGCCGATCTGCTGCTGGTCCTGCCGGACATCACCTGGCAGGCATACAACCTCTATCCGGAGGACGGTCGCACCGGCGCCAGCCTCTACCACGCATGGGACGAGCAGGGCGGCCTCCTGGGCGAGGAGGACGCCGCGGTCACCGTCTCGTTCGACCGCCCCTACGCGGGCGCCGGCCTGCCGCTCCACGTCGGCCATGCCTACGACTTCATCCGCTGGGCCGAGCGGTACGGCTACGACATCGCGTACGCCGACACCCGCGACCTGCACGCGGGCCGCGTCGATCCGGCCCGCTACCGGGGCCTGGTCTTCCCCGGCCATGACGAGTACTGGTCGGTCCCCATGCGCCGCACGGTCGAAAGCGCCCGTGACGGCGGCACCTCGCTGGTCTTCCTCTCCGCCAACACCATGTACTGGCAGGTCAGCCTCGCCCCGTCGCCGTCCGGCGTCCCGGACCGCCTGCTCACCTGCCGCAAGCGCCGCGGCCCGGGGAAGCCCGCCCTCTGGCGTGAGATCGACCGCCCCGAGCAGCAGCTCCTGGGAATTCAGTACGCGGGCCGGGTCCCCGACCCCCACCCCCTGGTCGTACGGAACGCCCAGCACTGGCTCTGGGAGGCGACGGGCGCGGGCGAGGGCGACGAGCTCGACGGCCTGGTCGCCGGCGAGGCCGACCGCTACTTCCCGCGTACCGCACTTCCCGAGCACGAGAGCCGCATCCTGCTCGCCCACTCTCCGTATCTGGACGCCGAAGGCGTCAAGCGCCACCAGGAGACATCCGTGTACCGGGCCCCGTCCGGGGCGATCGTCTTCGCCTCGGGCACCTTCGCCTGGTCCCCGGCGCTGGACCGCCCCGGGCATGTGGACCCCCGCATCCAGCGGGCCACCGCCAACCTCCTCGACCGCATCTGCAAGCGCGACTGAACCGCCCCCGGGCCTCCGCTCCCGAACCGCCCCCGGGCCTCCGCTCCCGAACCGCCCTGGGCCTCCGCTCCCGAACCGCCCTGGGCCTCCGCTCCCGAACCGCCCTGGGCCACCGTGCCGAACCGCCCTGGGCCACCGTGCCGAACCGCCCTGGGCCACCGTGCCGAACCGCCCTGGGCCACCACGCCCGAACCGCGCCCGAACCGCCCCCGGGCCCGCGGCAGTCGGCGCCACGGACGCCCCCGCTCCACCCCACCGCACCCCGATACGGGAGAATCGGAACGACTCCTGGATCAACCTACGCGGAGGCAGCGTGTCCGGATTTGTAGAAAAGCCCGAGCCAGTACAGGTCCCGGGGCTCACCCACCTGCACACGGGCAAGGTGCGCGACCTGTACCGGAACGAGGCGGGCGACCTTGTCATGGTCGCCAGCGACCGCATGTCCGCGTACGACTGGGTCCTGCCGACCGAGATCCCGGACAAGGGCCGAGTGCTCACCCGGCTCTCCCTCTGGTGGTTCGACCAGCTCGCCGACCTCGTGCCCAACCACGTCCTGTCCACGGAGCTCCCCGCCGGAGCCCCCGCGGACTGGGCCGGCCGCACCCTGATCTGCAAGTCGCTGCGGATGGTCCCGGTCGAGTGCGTCGCCCGTGGCTACCTCACCGGCTCCGGCCTCGTCGAGTACAAGGAGTCCCGCACGGTCTGCGGTCTCGCCCTGCCCGAGGGGCTCGTCGACGGCTCCGAGCTTCCGGCGCCGATCTTCACCCCCGCCACCAAGGCGGCCGTCGGTGACCACGACGAGAACGTGAGCTTCGAGGAGGTGGCCCGCCAGGTCGGCGAGGAGACCGCCGGCCGGCTGCGCGGCACCACGCTGGACGTCTACAGCAGGGCACGTGACATCGCGCGCGAGCGCGGCATCATCCTCGCCGACACGAAGTTCGAGTTCGGCTTCGCCCCCACGGCCGACGGCGCCGAGGAACTGATCATCGCGGACGAGGTGCTGACCCCGGACTCCTCGCGCTTCTGGCCCGCGGCCGCCTGGGAGCCCGGCCGGGCCCAGCCCAGCTACGACAAGCAGTTCGTCCGCGACTGGCTGACCTCGCCGGCCTCCGGCTGGGACCGCAGGAGCGAGCAGCCGCCGCCGGCACTGCCCCAGGAGATCGTGGACGCGACCCGGGCGAAGTATCTGGAGGCGTACGAACTCCTCACCGGCACGCCCTGGCAGTAAGGCCCCGCCGCAGGAAAACGAAGAAACCCCCGGCCGGAGGGCCGGGGGTTTCTTGCTGAACCGAGCGGACGACCAGGTTCGAACTGGCGACCTCAACCTTGGCAAGGTTGCGCTCTACCAACTGAGCTACGTCCGCAAGCGCCGAAGCGCGAGAACCACTATACCCATCCGCGCTGCCGTGCGAGACGCACCGCAGCATGGCGATTCTCCGCCCCGAGCTTCGAAGCGGCCGCGGAGAGGTAATTCCGCACCGTTCCCTGCGACAGCGAAGCCCGCTCCGCGATCTCCGCGACGGGTGCCCCGTCCGCCGCCAGCTCCAGCACCTCGGTCTCTCGCGCGGTCAGCGGAGAGTCCCCGGCAGAGATCGCGTCGGCCGCCAACTCCGGGTCCACGTAACGGTTTCCGGCATGCACGGTGCGGATGATCCCGGCCAGCTGCCGGGCGCTGACGGTCTTCGGAACGAAGGCCCGCACACCCGCCGCGAGCGCCCGTTTGAGGTGTCCGGGCAGGCCGTGACTGGTCACGATCATCGTCCGGCAGCCGGGCAGTTCGGCCCGCAGGGATGTGGCGACACTCACACCGTCGGCGCCCGGCATCTCCAGATCGAGGACCGCCACATCGGGCTGGTGGGCCCGAGCCATGGCCAGCGCCTCCGGGCCGGTCGCAGCCTCCGCGACCACCACGAGGTCGTCCTCCAGGGCCAGCAGCGCGGCCAGCGCGCCCCGGATCAGATGCTCGTCGTCGGCGAGCAGCACCCGCACGGTCGTCATCGTCGTTCCTCCTGAAGGACGGGCGCCTCCCGGGCGGCAGGTGGCTTCTCAAGGCGGGCCGGAGACGCCACCGGGCCGAGCGGGATCGTAGCCGTGAGCCGGAACAGGCCGTTCCCCGCCGGACCCGCATCCAGCGAACCGTCGACCACGCGCAGCCGCTCCCGCAGCCCGGCCAGCCCGGAGCCGCCGGGCTCGGACCCCCCACCCGGTCCCGTGGCGGCCACCGCCGCCCCGTCGTTCTCCACCAGCAGCACGGCCGCGTCCGCCGAGGCTCTGAGCCGGATCGTGCAGTGGCGCGGATCGCCGTGCCGCAGCACATTGGTCGCCGCCTCCCGCACGACCCAGCCGAGCGCCGACTGCACGGTCGCGGGCAGCCGGTCGCCGGTGTCGCCCGTCACCTCGCACTCGATCCCGGCCGCACTCAACACCCCCCGGGCGCCGGCCAGTTCCGTACTCAGATCGGCCTCCCGGTATCCCCGTACGACATCGCGCACCTCCTGCTGCGAGGTGCGGGCTATCCGCTGCACCTCGACCATCTGGGCCACCGCCTCCGGCCTGCCGCGCTGTGCCAGCTCCACGGCCAGTTCGCTCTTCAGCGCGATCACGGCGAGATTGCGGCCCAGCACGTCGTGCAAGTCCCGCCCGAACCGCAGCCGTTCCTCGGCGACCGCGAGCCGGGCCTGAAGGTCCCGGGCCTCCTCGGCCTGCCACATCACGCTCAGGCTCCAGGCACTGGGCCGTACGGCGATCAGTGTGAGCAGGCAGCCGAAGAGCATCGTCGGCACCACCCCGGCCAGTGCCCCGCCCCGTACCCCGACCGCGGCGAGGACACCGACGTACAGCGCGGCGAGGGCGAGGGACTGGATCAGGAAGGTGCGGACCGGGGTCACCAGGACCTGCGTGATCGCGTGTGCCACCGGAGCGTTCATGGTCATGACCAGCAGCCCGCTGGCGGCGACCCCGTCCACCCCGGCCATCGTCGCCAGCAGCCCCAGACTCACCAGCAGCAGCACCAGGGGCGGCAACTGCCGTCGCCGGGGGAAGACGGCGGTGCCGAGGTAGTGCGCGTACGACAGCTGGACGTTGCGGTTGCTCAGCAGACACTGCGCCAGACTCACGAGCAGCAGTGCCACGCCCAGGGCGATCGGCAGCGGCGCATGGCGGATGTCGGACTCGAAGGGGGCCAGCTGCCACGACAGGGTGAAGAGCCAGGGCATCACCGAGAGGATCAGCCGCGAGTAGAGGTCGATCCGCTCCAGCTTGCTGCGCTTCTGCCAGCTGCGGCGCCAGCCCCGCACGAGCACCGACACGGCACGTCCCCCCTCAGCGTCGCGGATCCCAGCGGAACCGCCGTTGCACAGCAAACACGGCGAACGCGGTCCAGGCCAGCCCCGTCAGAGCGGCCACGAGCAGCTCGTCCCCTTCGGCCCCGCCCAGCCAGCCCGTGCGCACGAGCGTCATCACCCCGGTCACCGGCAGCAGCTCGCACACGGACGCCATCGGGTCCGGCATGATCTCCAGCGGCACGAAGAGCCCCGAGCCCATCATCGAGACGAAGAACAGCGGGAGGGTGGTGAGCTGCGACGTCTGCACGGTGCGGGTCACCGCGGAAGTGGCCGCGGCCAGTGCCGCGAGCAGCACCACGCCCAGCAGCAGGCCCGCCAGCAGCAGCGCGGGCCGCTGTGGCGCGGTGAGACCGAAGAAGGCCGTCCCCGCCACCACGATCACCACGGTCTGTGCCAGAGCCAGCGCGACCGACGGCAGGGCGGTCCCGATGAGGATCTCCCGGTCGGTGACCTCGCCGGTACGCAGCCGCTTCAGGACGAGGTCCTCGCGCCGCGCCACATAGGACGAGACCAGGTTCATGTAGACGGCCTGGAGCAGCACGATGCCGATGCCGCCGGTGAGCGCCGCCGCGGCGACGGACAGGCCGGTCCCGTCGAGAACGGACTGCTTCAGAGTCGACTTCATCGCCAGAACCATGGCTGCGGGCATCAGCAGCGAGACGAACACCGCCGTCCGATTGCGGGCGAGCAGGGCGACTTCGGCGCGCCCGAGGGCGGTCAGCCGGCCCCGGAGCGTCGTGCGGGCCGCCGTGGGAGTGCCGGTCGTGTTGGTCGTGCCGGTCGTCGTGCCGGTTGTCGTGATCGTCATCACGCGGCCACCCCTTCGCACTCCGACGCGCTCTGCGCGATATCGAGAAACGCCTCTTCGAGCGAGGCCGAGCGGGCATCGAGGCCGAGCAGCCGGACGTCCGACTCACGTGCCCAGGTCAGCAGCTCGTCCAGCGACTCCTGCAAGCGGTGGGTACGGACCTCGATCCGGTGGCCCTCGGCGGCGGCCCGCAGCCCCAGCGGAAGCCGGGACGGCGGCACTGCCTGCGGCAGCTCGAACCGGATGCGGGCGGGGCGGGCGGCCGTCACCTCGGCGGTGGTGCCCGCCGTGACTATCCGCCCCCGGTGCATGATCGCCAGCCGGTCGGCCAGCATCTCGGCCTCCTCCAGATAGTGCGTGGTGAGCAGGACGGTGGTGCCGCCGTCCCGCAGCGCGCGCACCAACTCCCAGGTGTCCCGCCGCCCTTCGGCGTCGAGCCCGGTGGTCGGCTCGTCCAGGAACAGCACCTCGGGCCGGCCGAGCAGGGCCAGCGCCAGGTCGAGACGGCGCCGCTCGCCACCGGAGAGCTGCTTGACCCGCACCCGCGCCCGGTGGCCGAGCCCGACCAGCTCCAGTGCCTCACCGGTCGGGCGCGCGCCGCTGGTGCAGCCCGCCCACATCCGTACCGTCTCGGTGACCGTCAGCTCGGACGGGAAGCCGCCCTCCTGGAGCATCACCCCGATGCGCGGCCGGACGGCGGCGCGCTCGCGGAACGGGTCGTGGCCGAGCACCCGCACTGTGCCGGCCTCGGGCCTGGCCAGGCCCTCCAGCAGCTCGACGGTGGAAGTCTTCCCGGCGCCGTTCGTACCGAGCAGGGCGAAGAGCTCGCCGCGCGCCACCGAGAAGGAGACACCGGCCACGGCCTCGAAGCCACCCGCGTAACGCCGCCGTACACCGGTCGCCTCGATCACCGCACCGGAAGTGGAGCCGGACGCGGAAGAGGGAGTGGCGGATGCGGATGCGGAGGCAGGTGTGGCGGAGGCGGATGTGGCGGGCGTCACGGCCCGGTCAGCGCGGTTGCCTGGAATGTCGTCGCTGGTCATGCCTACAGATTTCCGTGGGATCGGCGACGAGATCAGTGCGAGCTGTCATCACTGCTCATGACAAACGTCATGTGATGAGGAGCACGACGAAGGCCCTGGTCGATATCGACCAGGGCCTTCGTCTCGATCAAGAGCGGACGACGAGATTCGAACTCGCGACCCTCACCTTGGCAAGGTGATGCTCTACCAACTGAGCCACGTCCGCATTGCTGCCGCTCATTGTACTCCCCGAGAGGAGGTCCGTCGGGCGGTGCGAGCATTACTCTACCTGATCCACCGGAGTGGCCGATAAGAGTGATGCAGAGCGGGTGACAGGAATTGCACACTGCGCCTTCCCCCTGGAAGGGGGATGTTCTACTACTGAACTACACCCGCACGCTGCGTGGGGTTCGGCTTTTCGGCCTTGCCCCTCGGCGTGCTCCAGACTTTAGCCGACCTGCAGGGGTGTAGCGCAAGTCGGTGCCCGCAGGGTGTCGCCGAAGGGGTCCGCGGCGGCTCCCGGCGGGCGGTGCGGACGGGGTCGGACCGGGCCGGCCGGTCAACTCGCTGCGCGGAACGCCTCGTAGACCTTCTTGGGAATCCGGCCGCGGGCCGGCACCTCCATCTGGTGCGAGCGGGCCCAGGCGCGCACGGCCGCCGGGTCGGGCGCGAGTGAAGTGTGCCGGTACGAGGCGGGGGTCTTGCCGCGCTTGCCGGCTTTTGTCTGCTTCCGGCCCGCCGCCATGTATGGCGCGAGGACCTTGCGCAGTTTCTTCGCGTTGGAGGGATTGAGGTCGATCTCGTACGACTTCCCGTCCAGGGCGAAGCTGACCGTTTCCGCCGCGTCTCCCCCGTCGATGTCGTCGGAGAGCGTGACCACTACGCGTTGAGCCACGGATATCGGTCCTTTCCTACGGAATCGGCGCGTCCAGTGTGCGCCGATGCCGGCCTTCCGGCTGCCAGGCGGATACGGCGTCGACAGTTGCCGACCGTTTAGGGGCAATACTGCATTCCCCGGTAATCATTTGTACAGCGGTGGGTGCCGCATTGTGAAGCCCGCCCAATTACCTCCGCGTGTCAGCCTTCTATGCGTGCTGCCGGTGGGGATTTTTTTGCAGGATTTTCCCTGCGTGTTGTCGCGTCCGATATCTGGGCGTGATCAAGGCTTCTCGATATCTACTCGCGTAGAATTTCTGGCCAGGTACGCTGAGGGGACCTGCGGGGGTCTGGGGAGCCCCCCGGAGAAACAGCCGCACCACACCAAACCGGGAGTGCCAGTGGCACGCGTCGTAGTCGACGTCATGCTCAAGCCCGAGATCCTCGACCCGCAGGGACAGGCGGTGCAGCGCGCACTGCCCCGTCTCGGCTTCGAGGGAATCGCGGACGTACGTCAGGGAAAGCGTTTCGAGCTGGAGGTCGAGGGGCCGGTCGACGACGCCGCCCTCAGCCGTATTCACGAGATGGCCGAGACTTTCCTCGCCAACACCGTCATCGAGGACTTCACCGTGAAGGTGGAGAAGGCCGAGGAGTCGAAGTGACTGCTCGTATCGGAGTCGTCACCTTTCCCGGCACGCTCGACGACAGGGACAGCCTGAGGGCCGTACGGGTCGCGGGCGCCGAACCCGTATCGCTGTGGCACCGCGACAAGGACCTGCACCAGGTCGACGCGGTCATCCTGGCGGGCGGCTTCTCCTACGGCGACTATCTGCGGGCCGGCGCCATCTCCCGCTTCTCGCCGGTCATGGAGACCGTCATCGAGCAGGCGAAGGCGGGGATGCCGGTCCTCGGCATCTGCAACGGTTTCCAGATCCTGACCGAGGCGCATCTGCTGCCCGGCGCGATGCTGCGGAACAACCACCTGCACTTCATCTGCCGCGACCAGAAGCTGCGCGTCGAGAACACGGAGACGGCCTGGACCTCGGACTACTCCGCGGGCCAGGAGATCTCCGTACCGCTCAAGAACATGGACGGGCGTTACGTCGCCGACGAGCGGGTGCTCGACGAACTGGAGGCGGAGGGCCGGGTCGCCTTCCGCTACCTGGACATGAACCCCAACGGCTCGCTGCGCGACATCGCCGGCATCACCAACGCCGCGGGCAATGTCGTCGGCCTGATGCCGCACCCGGAGCACGCCGTCGAGCCGCTGATCGGAACCGGCCGTACCGACGGTCTCGGTTTCTTCACCTCGATCATCAAGAAGCTGGTCAACGCATGAGCCTGGATACGGTCAAGCACGCGGCCGAGACCCCGGACGTCGCGCAGCCCTGGAAGGAGCTCGGCCTCAAGGAGGACGAGTACGCCCGGATCCGCGAGATCCTGGGCCGCCGTCCCACCGGCGCCGAGCTCGCCATGTACTCCGTGATGTGGTCCGAGCACTGCTCGTACAAGAGCAGCAAGGTCCACCTCAAGCAGTTCGGCGAGAAGACCCCCGTCAACGACGCGATGCTCGTGGGCATCGGCGAGAACGCCGGTGTGGTCGACGTCGGTCAGGGTTACGCGGTCACCTTCAAGGTCGAGTCGCACAACCACCCCTCGTACATCGAGCCCTACCAGGGCGCGGCGACCGGCGTCGGCGGCATCGTCCGCGACATCCTCGCCATGGGTGCCCGCCCGGTCGCCGTCGTCGACCCGCTGCGCTTCGGTGCGGCCGACCACCCCGACACCAAGCGCGTCCTGCCGGGCGTCGTCGCGGGCATCGGTGGCTACGGCAACTGCCTGGGTCTGCCGAACATCGGCGGCGAGGTCGTCTTCGACGCCTGCTACCAGGGCAACCCGCTGGTCAACGCCGGCTGCATCGGCGTGATGAAGCACGAGGACATCCACCTGGCCAAGGCATCCGGCCCCGGCAACAAGGTGATCCTCTACGGTGCCCGCACCGGCGGCGACGGCATCGGCGGCGTCTCCGTGCTGGCCTCGGAGACCTTCGAGTCGACCGGCCCGGCCAAGCGTCCGGCCGTCCAGGTCGGCGACCCGTTCCAGGAGAAGCTCCTCATCGAGTGCACCCTGGAGATCTTCAAGGAGAAGCTCGTCGCGGGCATCCAGGACCTCGGCGGCGCCGGGCTCTCCTGCGCCACCTCCGAGCTGGCCTCCGCCGGATCCGGCGGCATGCGCGTCGAACTGGACACAGTGCCGCTGCGCGACTCCTCCCTCTCGCCCGAGGAAATCCTCATGAGCGAGTCGCAGGAGCGCATGTGCGCGATCGTCGAGCCGCAGCACGTCGAGCGCTTCCTGGAGATCTGCGAGAAGTGGGACGTCATCGCCACCGTCATCGGTGAGGTGACCGAGGGCTCCCAGCTGGAGATCTTCTGGCACGGCGAGCAGATCGTCGACGTGCCGCCGCGGTCCGTCGCCCACGAGGGCCCGACGTACCACCGTCCGTTCGCCCGCCCGTCCTGGCAGGACGCGCTGCAGGCCGACGACGCGGGCAAGCTGGCCCGGCCGGCGAACGGCGCGGAGCTGCGCGAGCAGGTCCTCAAGCTGGTGGCCTCGCCGAACCAGGCGTCGAAGTCCTGGATCACCGACCAGTACGACCGGTTCGTGCAGGGCAACACCGTGCTCGCGATGCCCGAGGACGCCGGCATGGTCCGGATCGACGAGAAGTCGAACCTGGGCGTGGCCATGGCGACCGATGGCAACGGCCGGTACGCCAAGCTCGACCCGTACACCGGTGCGCAGCTCGCGCTGGCGGAGTCGTACCGCAATGTCGCCGCCTCCGGCGCCAAGCCGCTGGCCATCTCGGACTGTCTGAACTTCGGTTCGCCCGAGGACCCGGACGTCATGTGGCAGTTCGCCGAGGCCACCCGCGGTCTCGCGGACGGCTGCCTGGAGCTGGGCACCCCGGTCACCGGCGGCAATGTGTCGCTGTACAACCAGACCGGTGACACGGCGATCCACCCGACGCCGGTCGTGGCCGTGCTCGGTGTGATCGACGATGTCACCCGGCGTACGCCGGTCGCCTTCGCGGAAGAGGGCCAGCTCCTCTACCTGCTGGGCGACACGCGTGAGGAGTTCGGGGGCTCGGCCTGGTCCGAGGTCGTCCACGGCCACCTCGGCGGCATGCCGCCCGAGGTCGACCTGGGCCGCGAGAAGCTGCTCGCCGAGATCCTGATCTCGGCCTCCCGCGACGGCATGATCGACGCGGCGCACGACCTCTCCGACGGCGGTCTGATCCAGGCGGTCACCGAGTCCTGCCTGCGCGGCGGGAAGGGTGCCCGGCTGGTCGTGCCGGACGGTCTGGACACGTTCACGTTCCTCTTCTCCGAGTCGGCGGGGCGCGCGGTCGTCTCGGTGCCGCGGAGCGAGGAGCTTCGCTTCAACGACATGTGCGGTGCGCGGGGGCTGCCCGTCGCCCGGATCGGTGTCGTGGACGGCGAGGAGATCGAGATCCAGGGTGAGTTCAGCATTCCGCTGAGCGAGCTGCGTACGGCGCACGAGGCGACCATTCCGGCTCTGCTCGCCTGACGTATCCGTTCCTGACGAGGACGGCCCCGCCCCGTTTCATGGGCGGGGCCGTCCTCGTACCGTCCGGGTGCGGAATTCCGGCGGAATTCCGTTTCATCGGTGGAGCGACGAGAGTGACCGCGGCGTGGTGAATTCGGCGGCATTCATGTCCGCCGGTTCCGGTTCCCGCCGGGTCGGCAGGCGGGTCGCCGGAACGGTCGCCGGGAGCATCACTCCGGTCGTGGCCCGGAAGACCGTATGCGGCGAGGCGACGAAGACGTCCAGGGCCTGCTGGTGGGCGTGGCCGGCCGGCCACGGCAAGCCTGTCGGAGAGCGGACCGGCGGCGGTCATTCCGATCGTCATCGGGATCAGGCAGAGCCCGGCCGACGAGGCGGCGATCCCGCGCACGATCCGGAGACAGATCATCACGTAGGCCATCGAGCCCATCATGGCCGCGTCGGCCAGGCCCTGGACGGCGAAGCCGTACCGGCGCTCGCGGATCCCCAACAGGCCGAGCGGCAGCACCGGTTCGGCCGCGGTGGCCTGGCGGCGTACGACGAGGACGAGCGCGGCGAGGCGTTGACGGTCGGTCATGACTGCGGGCGCGACAGCGGACATGCCGGAGTTCCCTTCCCGGGTGGCGTGGTGCCGTGGCGGCCGGGCACCATCCTGGCCAAGAAAATGCACTGGGTAAATAATTAATCCGGGATTAACATTCATCCTGGTACAGTGACGCCATGACCGAGGGGATGAGCCTGCGCGAGCGCAAGAAGCTCCAGACGCGGCGCCGCCTGCTGGCCGCGGCCACCGAACTCTTCGCCGAGCGCGGCTTCGACAAGGTCTCGGTCGCCGAGATCGCGGAGGCGGCCGAGGTGTCGAAGATGACTGTCTTCAACTACTTCGCCGGCAAGGAGGACCTGGTCCTCGCTCCCATGGAGGAGCACATCGGCGATGTCGCGCGCGCGGTGCGGGACCGGGCCTCCGGCGAGTCCGTCCTGGCCGCCGTGCGCGGGCAGTTCCTGGCCTGCGTCGAGAGCCGTGATCCCTCGGTCGGCATGAGCGACGAGCCGGTGGTGCTCGGAGTGCGCCGGCTGATCGTGGAGACCCCGGCGCTGCTCACCCGGGCCCACGCGTTCTCCATGCGCTCCTTCGACCTGCTCGCCGAAGTGCTGGTCGAGGAGGGGGAGGACCCGTCCCTCGCCCGGGTCGTGGCCGTCCAGTTGATCGGCACCCGCAACGCGCTCATACAGGCGAACCAGTTGCGGTTGCTGGCCGGGGAGTCGGCGGACGCGGTCGCGCCGGACGCCGTCGTGCTCGCCGAGCGGGGTTTCGGCCTGCTCGCCGAGGGCCTGGCCGACTTCGCGACCCGGCCCTGAGGCCGCCGTAGCGGTGCGTGCCGGTCGGTCCTGGACCGACCGGCAATTGGGGGGCGGCGTCGCGGGGCTGGGTGCGCGCATCTGCCGCGTTGTCGTCAATCGACAACGCTCCTTCCCCAAGCTCTCCGCTGCGTTCGAGCAGGGGAGACCCCATCTGCCTCAATCCTCCGCCTTGCAGCTGCACGCACCCGGCCCCGCTCCTTCTCCCACCCCCCAATTGCCGGTCGGTCTAAGCTCCCGGGCATGCCGCCGTCCCAGAAACGTGCCCGCCGCTACGACCCGGCCAGGACCCGCAGCGCGGTCCTGGCGCAGTTCGTCCATGTCCGGGAAGCCGTACGCACCCTGACGCCCGGACAGCTCGCGCTGCCGACCCGGCTCGGCGACTGGACCGTGCGCGACCTGGCCGTACATCTGACCATGGCGCTCTCGGCCGTCAGCCGGAATCCGGAGCACCCGGAACCCGTTGCGGCGAAGCCCGATCTGACGCCCGTCGAGTGGCCGTTCAGGACCGTGGACCGGGCCGCGCACATCGCGGACGACACCAGGGCGCTCGCCGCGGACCGCCTCGACCTGGACGCGTTGTACGGGGAGGTCGCGGAGCGGTTCGAGGAGCTGGTGCCCGGGGCCGGCGACGAGCGGCTGGTGCCGACGCGGGTCGGGGTGATGCGGCTGGCCGACTTCCTCGTCACCCGTACCGTCGAACTCGTCGTGCACACCGACGATCTGAACGAGGCGGCCGGCCTCGACATCCCGTACGACCGGCAGGCCCTCGCCGCCTGCACCCGGCTGCTCGCCGACGCCCTCGCGGAGAAGGCGCCGGGCGGCTCGGTCGAGGTGCGCATCCCGCCGTTCGCCGTCGTCCAGTGTGTGCCGGGCCCCCGGCACACCCGCGGCACGCCGCCCAACGTCGTCGAGACCGACCCGCTCACCTGGATCCGGCTCGCCACCGGGCGTACGGAGTGGGCGCGGGCGCTCGACGAGGCGAAGGTCGCCGCGAGCGGGGAGCGGGCCGACCTCGCCGCCCTGCTGCCCCTGATGAGGTGAGTACCGGACGCCCCCGTCGTCCGGGGCGGCGATTCGGTACGGGGCCGGTTCAGGACCCCGTCGGGTACGGCAGCAGCCCGGCGTCGGTCCGCTCCCAGGACGCCCGCAACTCGGCCGGCTGCTCCGGCTCGGCGGCCGCCCGGCCGGCCTGTTGGCGCCGGTCGTGGGCGATCCGGAGCAGCCGGTCCCTCCCGCTCCTGCCCCGGTAGTCCGACCGGTCCGTGACGGGCTCGGCGAGCCCGTCCTCCGTACGTCCCGGACAGCGCCCGGTGCAGAGGCTGGACCGGGCGGGGGAGCGGGTGGCGGCCTGCCGGAGCGGCTGCGGCTGCGCGCAGGGCTGTGGAAGGGGGAAAAGCGGGTGAGGTGCGCAGACCGGCGCGCGGCGGGAGGGCGGTGAGAACCAGGGAGGCGACGGCAGCCGAGGGCGCAGCGACAGATGGCGCTCGCGACACGTCCCGGATCGACGTGCCGACGCTCCACGAGCGTGACCGAACGGTCACCGAGAGGCCGGGGCTGCACGGTGCAGGAGCCTGCCGACCGGTCATGCGCCTGTCATCCAGGGTCTCGCGCTGCGGACCCTCCGCCCCGGCCGGCGATGCCGCGCCGAGGGGTCCCGGGGCCCGCGTCCCGGGCATTGCGGTGTGAGGCTCGCCACGAACCGCGCGTTCGGTCGGACTCAACGCCGGGCCGCCGACTGCTTCACCGAGCGCCACCATCCGGCCCGGCGGACCACCCGGCCCGGATGGCCGGAACTCGACGGTAACCGGGCGCTGATCCGGGCGACCGCCGCTCCGTGGCCCGATCCGGGCGCCACCGCGACCCGCGGATGATCACTCCGTGTAACTGTCCGAAGCGGCCGCCGAACCACCCCTGGGGGCGCTTCCCCGGCGGTCCGGCCCGGTATCCCGAATTCGGACCAGTGGTCGATCTCGCCTACACTCGGTGGCGTGCCTCGTGGTGATGGACGACTCAACCACGACCTGCTCCCCGGAGAGAAAGGCCCCCAGGACGCTTGCGGCGTCTTCGGTGTCTGGGCTCCGGGCGAAGAGGTCGCCAAGCTCACCTATTTCGGACTGTATGCCCTGCAGCACCGTGGACAGGAGTCCGCGGGCATCGCAGTGAGCAACGGGTCCCAGATCCTGGTCTTCAAGGACATGGGACTGGTCTCGCAGGTCTTCGACGAAACGTCTCTGGGATCTCTCCAGGGCCATATCGCGATCGGTCATGCCCGCTACTCCACCACCGGTGCCTCGGTGTGGGAGAACGCGCAGCCGACGTTCCGTGCGACCGCGCACGGCTCGATCGCCCTGGGTCACAACGGCAACCTGGTCAATACGGCCCAGCTCGCCGAGATGGTCGCGGACCTTCCTCGCAAGGACGGCCGCGCCACCCAGGTCGCCGCGACGAACGACACCGACCTGGTGACCGCGCTGCTCGCCGGCCAGACCGATGAGGACGGCAAGCCGCTCACCATCGAGCAGGCCGCCGCGAAGGTGCTCCCCGATGTCAGGGGCGCCTTCTCCCTCGTCTTCATGGACGAGCACACTCTCTACGCCGCCCGTGACCCGCAGGGCATTCGTCCGCTGGTCCTCGGCAGGCTGGAGCGCGGCTGGGTGGTGGCCTCCGAGTCCGCCGCCCTCGACATCTGCGGTGCCAGCTTCGTCCGCGAGATCGAGCCGGGCGAGCTCGTCGCCATCGACGAGAACGGCCTGCGCACCTCGCGGTTCGCGGAAGCGAAGCCCAAGGGCTGCGTCTTCGAGTACGTCTACCTGGCCCGCCCCGACACCGACATCGCCGGGCGCAACGTCTACCTCTCCCGGGTGGAGATGGGCCGCAAGCTCGCCGCCGAGGCCCCGGTCGAGGCCGATCTGGTCATAGCGACCCCGGAGTCCGGCACCCCCGCCGCCATCGGTTACGCGGAGGCCAGCGGCATTCCGTTCGGTGCCGGCCTGGTGAAGAACGCGTACGTCGGCCGTACCTTCATCCAGCCGTCCCAGACCATTCGCCAGCTGGGTATCCGCCTCAAGCTGAACCCGCTCAAGGAAGTCATCAAGGGCAAGCGCCTGGTGGTCGTCGACGACTCGATCGTCCGCGGCAACACCCAGCGCGCACTGGTCCGGATGCTCCGCGAGGCCGGTGCCGCCGAGATCCACATCCGGATCTCGTCCCCGCCGGTGAAATGGCCCTGCTTCTTCGGCATCGACTTCGCGACCCGCGCCGAGCTGATCGCCAACGGCATGACCGTCGACGAGATCTCCACGTCGATGGGCGCGGACTCGCTGGCGTACATCTCGCTCGACGCCATGGTCGAGGCGACGACGATCGCCAAGCCGAACCTCTGCCGCGCCTGCTTCGACGGTGAGTACCCCATGGAGCTCCCGGACCCGGAGCTGCTCGGCAAGCAGCTGCTGGAGACCGAGCTGGCGGCAGGCCCGGCGGCGACCGCCGCGTCCGACGCACTGCGTCGTCCGTGACGGCCCAGCCGCACACCTCTGGCCACCAGCCCCGTATTTCCACACGAAAGATCCCAGGCAATGTCTGAGACAACAGGTGCTTCCTACGCGGCAGCGGGCGTCGACATCGAAGCCGGCGACCGCGCCGTCGAGCTGATGAAGGAGTGGGTGAAGAAGACGCAGCGCCCCGAGGTCGCGGGCCTCGGCGGCCTCGGCGGTTTCGCCGGCCTCTTCGACGCCTCGGCCCTCAAGCGCTACGAGCGTCCACTGCTCGCCTCCGCCACCGACGGCGTCGGCACGAAGGTCGACCTCGCCCGCAAGATGGGCGTGTACGACACCATCGGCCACGACCTGGTCGGCATGGTCGTCGACGACCTGGTCGTCTGCGGCGCCGAGCCGCTCTTCATGACCGACTACATCTGCGTCGGCAAGGTGCACCCCGAGCGTGTCGCGGCCATCGTGAAGGGCATCGCCGAGGGCTGCGTCCTCGCGGGCTGCTCCCTGGTCGGCGGCGAGACCGCCGAGCACCCCGGTCTGCTCGGCCCGGACGACTTCGATGTCGCAGGCGCCGGTACGGGTGTGGTCGAGGCCGAGCTGCTGCTGGGCCCGGACCGTATCCGTAAGGGTGACGTGGTGATCGCCATGGCGTCGTCCGGTCTTCACTCCAACGGGTACTCGCTCGTCCGGCACGTGGTGTTCGACCGGGCCGGCTGGTCGCTGGACCGGCAGGTCGAGGAGTTCGGCCGCACGCTCGGCGAGGAACTCCTGGAACCCACCAAGATCTACTCGCTGGACTGCCTGGCGCTGACCCGCACGACCGAGGTGCACGGCTTCAGCCACATCACCGGCGGCGGCCTGGCCAACAACCTCGCCCGGGTCATCCCGGAAGGACTGCACGCCAGGGTCGACCGCTCCACCTGGACGCCCGGCGCGGTCTTCGACCTGGTCGGACGCACGGGACAGGTCGAGCAGCTGGAGCTGGAGAAGACGCTGAACATGGGCGTCGGCATGATCGCGATCGTCCCGGCCGAGTCCGTGGACGTGGCACTGACGACGCTGGCCGACCGCGGGGTCGAGTCCTGGGTCGCGGGCGAGATCACCGAGCGCGGGGCACACACCTCGGGTGCGGAGCTCGTCGGCGGGTACGCGCGATAGACACGGGTGGGTGCACCGGGGCGAACCCGGTGTCCGCTACATCCTTGGCCGCCGGGATCGCAGCACGTCCGGCGGCCGAGGAAGGCATCGGCAAACCGGCTCCCGCACGGGCGGCCGGGCCGGGGCAGCACAGAACCCGGTCCGGGACAGGCCCGGACCGGGTTGATGTGTCAGCGCGAGGTCAAGCGCCGCGGCGCTGTGACGACGGACCGGACTTGTCGTCCTCGTCCTCGTCCTCGTCGTCGTTGTACAGATCCGCGTACCGTGCGTACGGGTCATCTTCTTCGTCGTCGTCCTCGAACGGCTCTGCGTTCGGTGGCTGACTCGAAGCGGTTGCGCCCAGCTCATTGGCCAGACGCGACAGGTCAGTCCCGCCGCTGCTGTACTTCAGCTGGCGGGCGACCTTTGTCTGCTTGGCCTTTGCCCGGCCGCGCCCCATGGCTCGACCCCCTCGGTGACGGGGCTCGACGGCCCCAGAGTCTTGACACGCGTTCATGTTTCAGGACGGACTCTCGGATGAGAGACCGTGCCCGTAGGGCTTTAACGGTACCTGCTTCCGCGGCCATACGGTACGTCGCCCGCATCACGCGCCCCGGAAGGAGACCGGCGAGAAGCCCCGTCCTCGCTGGTCAACTGCGATTTTAACCTCTTCTTGGCACGCGACCCGCCGACCGGCGTGAGTCTTGTCTCGCCGGTCGGCGGGTCGACGGTCCACGGTGATGCGGACGCGCGGTGACGCGTCCGCCACCGTCAGCGGCGGCGGGCTTCGGCCATCCGCTGTTCGGCGATCCGGTCGGCCGCGGCGGCCGGCGGAATGCCGTCATCCTTCGCACGTGCGAATATGGCCAGCGTGGTGTCGAAGATCTTCGACGCCTTTGCCTTGCACCGGTCGAAGTCGAAGCCGTGCAGCTCGTCGGCGACCTGGATGACGCCGCCCGCGTTCACCACGTAGTCGGGCGCGTACAGGATCGCCCGGTCCGCGAGGTCCTTCTCGACGCCGGGGTGCGCGAGCTGGTTGTTGGCCGCACCGCACACCACCTTCGCCGTGAGCACCGCGACGCTCTCGTCGTTCAGCGCGCCGCCGAGCGCGCACGGGGCGTAGATGTCGAGGCCCTCGGTACGGATCAGCGCGTCGGTGTCCGCGGCGACGGCGATCTCGGGGTGCTTCCCGGTGATCCGGCGTACGGACTCCTCCCGCACATCCGTGATCACGACCTCCGCACCGTCCGAGAGCAGATGCTCAACCAGGTGGTGACCGACCTTGCCGACTCCGGCGACCCCCACTTTTCGGCCACGCAGCGTCGGGTCGCCCCAGACGTGCTGTGCCGAGGCCCGCATGCCCTGGAAGACACCGAACGCGGTGAGGACCGAGGAGTCGCCGGCGCCGCCGTTCTCGGGGGAGCGGCCGGTGGCCCAGCGGCACTCGCGGGCGACGACGTCCATGTCCGCGACGTAGGTGCCGACGTCGCAGGCGGTCACGTAGCGCCCGCCGAGCGAGGCCACGAACCGGCCGTAGGCCAGCAGCAGTTCCTCCGACTTGATCTGCTCGGGGTCGCCGATGATGACGGCCTTGCCGCCGCCGTGGTCGAGACCGGCCATGGCGTTCTTGTACGACATGCCGCGCGAGAGGTTCAGCGCATCCGCGACGGCCTCCTCCTCGGAGGCGTACGGATAGAAGCGGGTGCCGCCGAGGGCCGGGCCCAGGGCGGTGGAATGGATGGCGATGACGGCCTTGAGGCCGCTGGCACGGTCCTGGCAGAGCACGACTTGTTCGTGGCCCCCCTGTTCCGACCGGAACAGGGTGTGCAGGACGCCGTCGGTCACATTGGTCACTGTGGTGACTCCCAAGTACGAAGCGGCGAAGACCCTCCTGAAGGTGGGGAGGGCCGCGGACCGGCCGGCGCGGCTGGTCCGACTGGGCACGAGGGTATGTCCTTCGCGGACGTGGATCTCTTCCACTACCCAGGATCACCCCCCGGCGGAGTACGGGCATGACACGATCTGCTGCATGTCGGTGGTGTCTTCGGTGCTTGTCCCTTATGCGTCCTACCTCCGCGTGTACGAGCCGCTGGCCGCCTTCCCGGAGCCCGAACGCGCCCACTGGGCGCGGTACGCCGGGCGGGCCCGGATGCCCACGGCACAGGACGAACTGCGCCGTTCGCTGGCCGACTTGGTGGCCACCCCGCCGGCCGCCGTGCCGGCGCACGAGAGCGGGGACGCGTTCGTCGCCGAGGCCGACGGTGTGGTGTGCGTCTGCCCGTGGCGGACCAGGCTGCGCGGCTGGCTGGCGCTGGAGGAGCTGACGGAGATGTTCCCCGCGCCGGTGCTCGACGCGGTGCTGCCGCCGGTGGTGCGCGGGCAGGCGGCGGCGGACCACGAGCGGTGGGCGGAGCGGAATCCGGACGCCCGGCCGTGGATCCGTACCTCGGTGTGGCAGGTGCCGGTGCGGTGGTTCGTGCTCTTCTCCGACGAGGAGCGGGAGTACGTGGAGGCGGGCGAGGACGGTGCGGGGCCCGTGCTCCGGTACCGGACGCCGATGGTGCATGCCCGCCGTCGGCTGGCCCGGGGGCTGAGGACGCTGCGGGATTCGGTGGACGAGGGCCGGCTGACCGAGGGGCTGGTGGACGTGGGGCGCTGGCTGGAGGAGTTCCATCCGCGTGCGCTGGTCGAGCTGGACTACGGAGGTCTGGTGCACGCGCTGCCGGCCGAGCAGCTCGCCGGGGACCGGTCGGCCGCGGATGTGGCCGAGGGCATCGCGGCACTCCAGGCCGGCGACACCGAGGGAGCGAGCGAGGCGTACAGCCGGCTGGCGGAGCGCTGGCGTGCCGTAAGGGATCGTCAGTTCGCGAACTGACAGGGCGATATCTGCGTCTGTCCCTGTGTCCTGTGTGACTCGTGGGAGCGCAGAGGCGGAAGCGTACTCCCGTGGCCTTGGGACCTACGTCCCGAACCGGGCCTTTGACTCAAGCGTGACGGATAGCACTAACTGGGCTCTTGCGTCCTTCCCTACTCCTCATGCCAAAATAGGACAAGGAACCTGGGGAGGGGTTCCTCCGCCCAACTAAGGGCGGAATGCTCAGCATTGCACTCTATGGGGGGTCTGATGGCTCCTGATCGCTCTGTGACTGATCGTTACGGTGGGGTGACTGTCCGCTATGGCATGGTCCATCGGCTTCCGTCGCTGATGAACACCTGGGAGGGCAATTCCATCGGTTTGGCCGACGTGGCTGGACGGATGGTGTAGTTGTAGTGCCGAGGACAAGCCGTTCGTCCTATAACCGACTCGGCCCGCGTCCGCCATTTCGGGCAACGTGGGTCAAGGTGCAGAATTTAGAGGAAAGAACCGAGATGGTTCGGTTCTCCCGAGGAGGCCGCTCATGACCGCTCGCACCCCTGATGCCGAGCCGCTGCTGACCCCGGCTGAGGTTGCCACGATGTTCCGCGTGGACCCGAAGACGGTTACCCGCTGGGCCAAGGCAGGCAAGCTCACGTCCATCCGCACGCTCGGTGGACATCGCCGGTACCGCGAGGCAGAGGTCCGCGCACTGCTTGCGGGTATTCCGCAGCAGCGCAGCGAGGCCTGACGTACCCCTGCCACGCCGCAACAACCGGGCTTCCGGGTCCCCCAACCCGCGCAGGCCCGCCCATGGCTCCACATGACGGGCGACCGCCCCAACGGGCGCCATACCTGTGCAATACGGGTGCGTCATTCGATCGCGCTGGACTCCGCCGGGTCCAGCGCGATTTTTTTGTGCCCGCGCGGGGCCTGGAGGCCGGGCTCGACTGTGCCGCAAACCGCGCGTCCGGTCGGGTGTGACCGGGGCGCCGTGCGGGCCCGAGCGAGTCTGTTCGGGAGTGTTCCGGACTGCCCGGGGAGGCTGGGCCGGGGTGGTGGGAACGGTCCCCGGGTGCTCCCGTCCGAGCGGTGCAATTGCACATATTAAATTCGCCAGTTGTAGGAAGGGCGTAAAGTCACCCCTTCATAAAACTCTTTACGGTGACTCCCGTCACATCGTGCAAGTCCTGCCGGATACGAGCCTGCCACTGCGGGGAAGC
Organism: Streptomyces sp. NPDC001880; assembly: GCF_053594575.1. Taxonomy (NCBI): domain Bacteria; kingdom Bacillati; phylum Actinomycetota; class Actinomycetes; order Kitasatosporales; family Streptomycetaceae; genus Streptomyces; species Streptomyces sp. NPDC001880. Next base: position 41,544 of record NZ_JBSFET010000029.1, on the reverse strand, counting down.
GGAAAGGCTCGCCAATGGTCACCCTCCTGGGGGACTTTCGCCCTTGGCTCCTGAGGCGTCGTCCGGCGCCCCAGGAGCGGCGCCGGCGACTCGGGGGCGGAATCGGTCCGGCGGGCCGTCGCGGGCCCCACGGCGAGCCGCAGGGGCCGATGATGGGCCGGGCGGTGGCCGGGCAGTGGCCGGGGTGAGGCGACCGCAGCCGGAAACGGCTGCCAGCCGGGCGCAGGGGCGCGCGGGTCTCGTGCGCGGCGGACGCCGCGATGCGGGCCACCTCTCGGTGGACCGCTGCCCCGCGCCGGGGGAAACAGCGGTGGTCTCTGCCGTCTGACTGCTCGTCGGCAGTTGCCGGAGTCAAGACGCGCGAAAGCCCGGATCCATGAGGATCCGGGCTTTCGATACTGCGGTCCTGACGGGATTTGAACCCGCGGCCTCCACCTTGACAGGGTGGCGAGCACTCCAAACTGCTCCACAGGACCAGGTTTTCGCTGCTTGCCTTGCGGCTGGCTGCGAAGACAGACTGTACAGCAGGTCAGAGGCTCAGGTCGAACTCACTGATGGTGGCGACTCCGTCACGGTCGGATCGGTCTGTCCGGGCGGGCCCTCTCACGGCGCCGCCGCGTCGATCGCCTTCACGATCCGCTTGTCGGAGACCGGGTACGCCGTCCCGAGCGCATGGGCGAAATAGCTCACCCGGAGCTCCTCGATCATCCAGCGGATGTCCAGCACCTCCTGCGGTACGGGCCTGCCCTGCGGCATCTGTTCGAGCAGCCAGGCGTACTCGTCCTGCATCTCGTGGACCTTCTCCATGCGCGTGGTGTCGCGCTGGACGGCCGTCGGCATCTGCTGGAGCCGGCGGTCCACGGCGACCAGATAGCGCATCAGGTCGGGCAGCCTGCGCAGCCCGGTCTTCGTGACGAAACCCGGCGGCACGAGGGCCGCGAGCTGGTCCCGGGCGTCGGTGACGTTGTTGACCAGGACCAGGCTGTTGGTGGCCTTCAGGCGCCGCTCGCAGGCCTGCCAGGCGGCCAGCACCTGCTGGACCTGCTCGACCGTGTGCTCGGTCAGGGCGACCAGGTCGGCGCGCACCTTGTCGTACAGCTTCCGGAACGACTCCTCGTCCCAGGCCGGGCCGCCGTGCGCGCCGATCAGCCGGTCGGCGGCCGCCGTCGCGCAGTCCTCGAACAGCGCCTGGATGGAGCCGTGCGGATTGCGTGACAGCGCCAGCTTCTGCTGGTTCGTCAGCTTGTCGGAGGCGAACTTCGCCGGGTTCACCGGGACGTTCAGCATGATCAGCTTCCGGGTGCCCAGCCACATCGCCTGCTGCTGCTCGGCCTCGGTGTCGAAGAGCCGTACGGCGACGGTCCCGCCCTGGTCCACCAGAGCCGGATACGCCTTGACCGGCTGGCCGGCCCGCCTCGTCTCGAAGACGCGGTTCAGCGTGCCGATCGTCCAGTCCGTGAGGCCCGAACGCTCGATGGACTCGCCCGAGGGCCCGGCGGTGGCCGCGGCGGCCTTGGAGAGCGCCTGACGGGCCTTCGGGCGCAGCTGGAGCTTCAGCGCCTCCAGGTCCTTGTCCTCGGCCACCTTGCGGCGCCGCTCGTCGACGATCCGGAACGTGATCTTCAGGTGGTCCGGGACACGGCCCAGGTCGAAGTCGTCGGCCGAGACCGGGACGCCGACCATCCGCTGGAGCTCCCGGGCCAGCGTGACCGGCAGCGGCTCCTGGAGCGGTACGGCCCGGTCGAGGAACTTGTCCGCGTAGTTCGGCGCGGGGACGTAGTGCCGGCGGATCGGCTTGGGCAGCGAGCGGATCAGCTCGGTGACCACTTCCTCCCGCAGGCCGGGGATCTGCCAGTCGAAGCCCTCGGGGGTGACCTGGTTGAGCACCTGGAGGGGGATGTGGACGGTCACACCGTCGGCGTCCGCACCCGGCTCGAACTGGTACGTGACCTTGAACTTGAGCTTCCCCTGGCGCCAGGAGTCCGGGTAGTCGTCCTTGGTGACGGCCCCGGCCTTCTCGTTGATCAGCATCGAGCGCTCGAAGTCCAGCGCGTCCGGCTCGTCCCGGCGCTTGTGCTTCCACCAGGAGTCGAAGTGCGCCCCGGAGACCACGTGCTCGGGGATCCGCCGGTCGTAGAAGTCGAAGAGCGTCTCGTCGTCCACGAGGATGTCGCGGCGCCGGGCGCGGTGCTCCAGTTCCTCGACCTCGCCGAGCAGTTTGCGGTTGTCGTGGAAGAACTGGTGGTGGGTCCGCCAGTCGCCCTCGACCAGGGCGTTCCGGATGAACAGATCACGGGAGGTCTCGGCGTCGATCCGGCCGAAATTGATCTTGCGCTGGGCGACGATCGGCACCCCGTAGAGCGTGACCCGCTCGTACGCCATCACCGCCGCCTGATCCTTCTCCCAGTGCGGCTCGCTGTAGGTGCGCTTGAGCAGGTGCTGGGCCAGCGGCTCGATCCACTCCGGCTCGACCTTGGCGTTGACCCGCGCCCACAGCCGGGACGTCTCGACCAGCTCGGCCGACATCACGAACCGTGGCTGCTTCTTGAAGAGCGCCGATCCCGGGAAGATCGCGAACTTGGCGCTGCGCGCGCCCAGGTACTCGTTCTTCTCGGTGTCCTTCAGACCGATGTGCGACAGCAGCCCGGACAGCAGCGAGGTGTGCACCGACTGCTCCGGCACGGCCGTGTCCGCCGAGGGCTCCTCGACCTTCATGCCCATCTGCTTGGCGACCGTGCGCAGCTGCGCGTAGATGTCCTGCCATTCGCGGATGCGCAGGAAGTTCAGATACTCCTGCTTGCACATCCGGCGGAAGCTGGACGAGCCGCGCTCCTTCTGCTGCTCGCGGACGTACCGCCACAGGTTCAGGAACGCCAGGAAGTCGGACGTCTCGTCCTTGAAGCGGGCGTGCTGCTGATCGGCCTGTGTCTGCTTCTCCGAGGGCCGCTCGCGCGGGTCCTGGATGGAGAGCGCCGCCGCGATGACCATGACCTCGCGGACACAGCCGTTGCGGTCGGCCTCGATGACCATGCGGGCCAGGCGCGGGTCCACGGGCAGCTGCGAGAGCTTGCGGCCGAGCGGGGTGAGCCGCTTCTTCGGATCCTTCTCCTCCGCGTCCAGCGCGCCGAGCTCCTGGAGGAGCTGGATGCCGTCACGGATGTTGCGGTGGTCCGGCGGGTCGATGAAGGGGAACTTCTCGATGTCGCCGAGGCCGGCCGCGGTCATCTGGAGGATGACGGAGGCGAGGTTGGTACGGAGGATCTCCGGGTCGGTGAACTCCGGACGGGTCAGGAAGTCGTCCTCGGAGTACAGCCGGATGCAGACACCGTCCGACGTACGGCCGCAGCGGCCCTTGCGCTGGTTGGCGCTGGCCTGCGAGATCCGCTCGATCGGCAGCCGCTGGACCTTGGTGCGGTGGCTGTAGCGGGAGATCCGGGCGTTGCCCGGGTCGATCACGTACTTGATGCCGGGGACGGTCAGCGAGGTCTCGGCGACGTTGGTCGCCAGGACGATCCGGCGGCCGGTGTGGCGCTGGAAGACCCGGTGCTGCTCGGCGTGCGAGAGCCGGGCGTAGAGCGGGAGCACCTCGGTGTGGCGGAGATTGCGCTTGTTCAGCGCGTCCGCGGTGTCACGGATCTCCCGCTCGCCGGAGAGGAAGACCAGGATGTCGCCCGGACCCTCGGTCTGCAGCTCGTCGACGGCGTCGCAGATCGCGGTGATCTGGTCGCGGTCGGAGTCGTCGCCCTCCTCCTCGAGGAGCGGCCGGTACCGCACCTCGACCGGGTACGTACGCCCGCTGACCTCGACGATCGGCGCCTCGCCGAAATGGCGCGCGAACCGCTCGGGGTCGATCGTCGCCGAGGTGATGACGACCTTCAGGTCCGGGCGCTTGGGCAGCAGCCGGGCCAGATAGCCGAGCAGGAAGTCGATGTTCAGCGACCGCTCGTGGGCCTCGTCGATGATGATCGTGTCGTATGCGCGCAGCTCGCGGTCCGTCTGGATCTCGGCGAGCAGGATGCCGTCCGTCATCAGCTTGACGAACGTCGCGTCGGGGTTCACCTGGTCGGTGAAACGGACCTTCCAGCCGACCGCCTCGCCCAGCGGCGTCTTCAGCTCGTCCGCGACGCGCTCGGCGACCGTACGGGCCGCGATCCGGCGCGGCTGGGTGTGCCCGATCATGCCCCGGACACCGCGCCCCAGCTCCATGCAGATCTTCGGGATCTGCGTGGTCTTGCCGGAGCCGGTCTCCCCGGCGACGATCACGACCTGGTGGTCGCGTATCGCCTCAAGGATCTCGTCCTTCTTCTGACTGACCGGGAGCTGTTCCGGGTACGAGACGACGGGCATCCGCGCGGCACGCAGCGAAAGCCGCTCGGCTGCCTTTCCGGCCTCGGCGGCGATCTCGTCCAGTACGGACTGCCGGGCCTCGGGCTTACGGATGCGGCGTGCCCCTTCGAGACGGCGGCCGAGTCGGTGCGCGTCGCGGAGCGAGATCTGTCCGAGCCGGTTCTGGAGATCAGCGAAGGAAGTAGACATACGGTGCCCAGGATCTCACCCGGGCCCGACGAACGGCGAACATATTTCGTGCGGTCCGGGTCACCCCCTGGGCACCGCGCAGAGTTGCGGGATCACAGCACGTACCATTTCGGGCAGCTGACCACCCGTTGCCCCCGCCCGGAAAGGCCGGTCGCCGTGTCCCGTACGCAGTGGTGCTGCCTGATCGCGGTGCTCGCGGTCGTAGTGGGGCTGTTCTGCGGACTGGGGAAGGCCGTCCCCGGCGGCGCCGCACGGGCCACCGTGTCCGCCACCGCCGTCGTGGCCGCCGCGACGGACACGGACGCCCCGGCCGGCTCCGCCACGGTGGTGACGACGGACTCTGACCGGCACCCGACGCCGGGCTGCGGCAAGACCAGGAAGCAGGACGGCGAACCCGCGTTCCCGGGCCGGGCCCGTGCCGCGTCCGACCAGGTGCCCGGCCTCGCCGAGTGGGGCCTGCCCGCCGCCACCGGACCGGGCCCGGTCCACCCACCCGTGCGGCTGAAACTGCGCGCCCTCGCGCCTGCCGCTCCCACCCCCGTCGAGCTCTCCGTGCTGAGGGTGTAGCCGGCCGTCCCCACCCGGCCGCACCTTTTCCTTCCGCCTCACCAGCACGGAGTCCCGCATGTCCAAGTCCACGCCCAGCTCCACGTCCGCACGCAAGCCCTCGCCCAGGAAAAAGAAGCCGCTGATCTACGGCGCTGGAGTCGTCCTCGCCGCCACACTCCTCGGCTTCGTCTCCTACCAGGCCACCGCCCCCGGCGACTCGGGCTCCGGCTCCTCCTCGGTCGCCGATGTCGCCGCCGACCCGGACGCCGGCGTCTATCCGGAGCTGGCAAAGCTCGCCCGCCGCGACCCCGACGACAAGCTCGCGCAGGGCCGCGCCGACGCGCCCGTCGTCCTGATCGAGTACGCCGACTTCAAGTGCAGCTACTGCGCCAAGTTCGCCCGCGACACCGAACCCGCCCTGGTCAAGAAGTACGTCGACAACGGCACCCTGCGCATCGAGTGGCGCAACTTCCCGATCTTCGGCGCCGGGTCCGAGGCCGCCGCCCGCGCCGCGTGGGCGGCCGGGCAGCAGGACCGCTTCTGGCAGTTCCACGCCGCCGCATACGCCGAGGGGGCGATGGAGAAGGGGTTCGGCAAGGACCAGCTGAAGGCGCTCGCCCAGCAGGCCGGGGTCCCCGACCTCGACCGGTTCGCCCGCGACGCGGACAGCGCCGCCGCCCGCGCCGCCGTGAGCAAGGACCAGGAAGAGGGGTACGGAATCGGCGCGGCCTCCACCCCGTCGTTCCTGATCAACGGCCGCCCGATCGCCGGGGCCCAGCCCATGGAGACCTTCACCGCGGCCATCGAGGCGGCGGCCGAGAAGGCCCGCGACACCGAGGACGCCAAGAGCGGCAAGGGCGCCCAGGGCTCCGGGGACGATGCGAAATGACCGCTGACATCGGCTATTTCGCGGCCTTCCTCGGCGGGCTGCTCGCCCTGGTCAGCCCGTGCAGCGCGCTGCTGCTGCCCGCCTTCTTCGCCTACTCCATCGACTCCACCTCGCGCCTTCTGGCCCGTACCGGCATCTTCTACGCCGGACTGGCCACCACCCTGGTCCCGCTCGGCGCCGCGGGCTCGTACGCCGGACGGCTCTTCTACAGCCACCGCGACGCGCTCGTCCTCGGCGCCGGCTGGCTGATCATCGCGCTCGGCGTCGCGCAGATCGTGGGCCTGGGCTTCGCCTCGCGCCGGATCGCCGCCCTCAGCGGCCGGATCCGCCCCACCACCGCCCTGTCCGTCTACGCCCTGGGCGCCGTCTACGGACTGGCCGGCTTCTGCGCGGGCCCGATCCTCGGCAGCGTCCTCACCGTGGCGGCGGTCAGCGGCAGCCCGGTCTACGGCGGGCTGCTGCTCGCCGTCTATGCCCTGGGCATGGCGGTCCCGCTCTTTCTGCTCGCGCTGCTCTGGGAACGCTTCGACCTGGGCCGCCGGGCCTGGCTGCGCGGCCGCGCCTTCCGGCTCGGCCGCTTCGAGCTGCACACCACGTCCCTGTTGTCCGGGCTCTTCTTCATCGGTCTCGGCGTGCTGTTCCTCGTGTACGACGGGACGACGGCGCTGCCCGGACTGCTGGACGTGGACGATTCGTTCGCCGTGGAGCAGTGGGCCCAGCGCATGGGCGAGTACGTGCCGGACGCCATGGCGCTGGTGGCCGTGGTCACGGCGGTGCTGCTGGTGCTGGCGGTACGGGCCTGGCGCGGCCGGGGCCGTGTGAATTCGGCGGACCGGGAAGAGGTCTGACACGACGAAGGCCCCGTCCACCGGACGGGGCCTTCGAGTGGTGGCTGGGGCCGGGATCGAACCGGCGACCTATCGCTTTTCAGGCGATCGCTCGTACCAACTGAGCTACCCAGCCACGCAGCTCATGAAAGCTGCAGCGGTCCTGACGGGATTTGAACCCGCGGCCTCCACCTTGACAGGGTGGCGAGCACTCCAAACTGCTCCACAGGACCAAGCTAATGTGCGAGACGAGTCTCGCACACGGTAAAGCGTGCCCCCAACGGGATTCGAACCCGTGCTACCGCCTTGAAAGGGCGGCGTCCTGGGCCACTAGACGATGAGGGCTAAGGGCCCACCTGCGCGCTTTCCAGCGCGTCGGGGACGTGAGAAGCATATGGGATGCCGGCGGCTATCGCCAAAACGGTTTACGGCGGGGACGCGGCAGGGGTGCGCGCGCCGTCGCGGAAGCGGTCGGACGGGTGGTCCGGGCCGGGGCGCCGCGACCGGCAGTACGGGACAATGGCGGGGTGCTGGAGATGACGCGCGAAGAGTTCGAAGAACTGGTCGCCGAGGCGCTGGACCGGATTCCGCCGGAGCTGACGCGGTTGATGGACAACGTCGCGGTGTTCGTCGAGGACGAGCCCGACCCGGGTGACCCGGAGCTGCTCGGGCTCTACGAGGGCACGCCGCTGACCGACCGCGGCGAGTGGTACGCGGGGGTGCTGCCGGACCGGATCACCATCTACCGCGGGCCGACGCTCCGGATGTGCGACTCCCGGGAGGACGTCGTGGCGGAGACCGAGATCACGGTCGTCCACGAGGTCGCCCACCACTTCGGCATCGACGACGCGAGGCTGCACGCGCTCGGCTACGGGTGAGCCACCGGTCGCACCCGGGTCCGCCCGGTGGCGTGCGGACGGGGCGTGGAAGGCGTGCGGGTGGTGTGCGGGCCGGGGTCCGGGGCGTGTCCCCGGCGGGGCAAAGGGAGTTGGGCACGACACCCCCACTTCTTCCGTACCGCTCCGTCCCCGTACCCCGGAGGTGCCTCCCGTGCGCCAGTTGCCCGTCCCCGCCCGATGGGCGGCCGTCGTCGCCGCGACGGTCGCCGCGTCCACCGGCTGCATGAGCGTCGGCGACGGCGAAGGGAAACCGCTGCCGTCGTCGTCGCCCGAGCACGGGGGGAGCGCCGCCAGGCCGGACGGCGGCACCGTGGCGGGCACCGGCCGGGTCCGTACCGGTGGCGGCCGGGCCGAGGCGCACTCCGAGCGGGAGGTCGTCGAGTCGCCGGAGCCCGGTGAATCCGCCGGGCCCCCGGCCGCCCCCGATGGCGTGCGCCCGGGGGCGGAGCCGGGTGGGACGGAGCCGCCCCGGGGCACTGTGCCGCCCGCGCCCTCGGCCTCGCACCCCGGGCCCGGGGTGCCGCAGCAGCCCGAATCGCCGGAGCCCTCCGTGTCGCCGACCCCCGAGCCGCCGAGCTCTCCCGAGCCGGAGCCGTCCGGACCGCCGTCGGCGCCGCCGCCGTCCGCCTCGCCCGCGGCGCAGCTCCGCAGCGAGGCGGCGGGGGCGTCGGCCCGGTCGGTGCCGCTGCGGACGCCCGAGGTGTCGCCGCAGGCGGGGCCGGCGTAGGGCGTGATTCGAAAGTCCCGCATGGTCAGGGCGTCCGGGCGGACGACCCTGTTTTCGGAACACGCCCCAGCGTCGACGAAAGGCCGGTTTGCGCGATGTAGGGGGGAGTGCGTATGGTGGTAGATCGTTTGATCCCATTGCCCGGCGCCGAAACAGAAGCGCGCCGTGTGGCGCGTACTCTCCCTTGCCGTGGCTGGACCGCATTGAGGCGGTCGAAATTGCGAATCACGGAGTTACGGGCGCGTGCCGAGACTCCGGAAGGTTTCGCATTTCGCATGTCAATTTCCAGTTCTGACCACACCGCCATGCCCGAGAGCATCGAGAACGACGAACTCGTCGAGACCGTCGTCGCCGGGACCGCCGGTTCCATCGAGGCCGACGCCCCCCTGGCCGAGCAGGCCGGTACCGACTCCGCCGACGCGGACTCCGAGCCGACCGTCACCTTCGCCGACCTGGGCCTGCCCGAGGGCATCGTCCGCAAGCTCGCGCAGAACGGTGTGACGGAACCCTTCCCGATCCAGGCCGCGACCATCCCGGACGCCCTGGCCGGCAAGGACATCCTGGGCCGCGGACGCACCGGCTCCGGCAAGACCCTCTCCTTCGGTCTGCCGACCCTGGCCACCCTGGCCGGCGGCCACACCGAGAAGAAGAAGCCCCGCGCCGTCATCCTCACCCCGACCCGTGAGCTCGCGATGCAGGTCGCGGACGCGCTCCAGCCGTACGGCGACGTGCTCGGCCTGAAGATGAAGGTCGTCTGCGGCGGTACGTCGATGGGCAACCAGATCTACGCGCTGGAGCGCGGTGTCGACATCCTCGTCGCCACCCCGGGCCGACTGCGCGACATCATCAACCGCGGCGCCTGCTCCCTGGAGAACGTCCAGGTCGCCGTCCTCGACGAGGCCGACCAGATGTCCGACCTGGGCTTCCTGCCCGAGGTCACCGAGCTGCTCGACCAGGTTCCGGTCGGCGGTCAGCGCATGCTCTTCTCCGCCACGATGGAGAACGAGATCGGCACGCTGGTCAAGCGCTACCTGGACAACCCGGTCAGCCACGAGGTCGACAGCGCCCAGGGCAACGTCACGACCATGTCGCACCACGTCCTCGTCGTGAAGCCGAAGGACAAGGCACCGGTCACCTCCGCCATCGCCGCCCGCAAGGGCCGCACCATCATCTTCGTCCGCACCCAGCTGGGCGCCGACCGCATCGCCGAGCAGCTCGTCGAGGCGGGCGTCAAGGCGGACGCGCTGCACGGCGGCATGACGCAGGGTGCCCGTACCCGGGTGCTCGCCGACTTCAAGGACGGCTACGTCAACGCGCTCGTCGCGACCGACGTCGCCGCCCGCGGCATCCACGTCGACGGCATCGACCTGGTGCTGAACGTGGACCCGGCCGGTGACCACAAGGACTACCTGCACCGCTCGGGCCGTACCGCCCGCGCCGGCAAGTCCGGTGTCGTCGTCTCGCTGGCGCTGCCGCACCAGCGTCGTCAGATCTTCCGTCTGATGGAGGACGCGGGCGTCGACGCCTCGCGCCACATCGTCGGCGGCGCGGGCGCGTTCGACCCGGAGGTCGCCGAGATCACCGGTGCCCGTTCGCTGACCGAGGTCCAGGCCGACTCCGCGAACAACGCCGCCAAGCAGGCCGAGCGCGAGGTCGCCGACCTGACCAGGCAGCTGGAGCGCGTCCAGCGCCGCGCCGGTGAGCTGCGCGAGGAGGCCGACCGCCTCGTCGCCCGTGCCGCGCGCGAGCGGGGCGACGACCCCGAGGCCGCCGTCGCCGAGGTCGCCGCCGAGGCGGAGGCCGCGATCGAGGCCGCCGTCTCCGTGCCGGAGCAGCCCGCCGCCCGTGACGACCGTCGCGACGAGCGCGGCAACTTCGACCGCCGGGACAGCCGTGGCGGCGACCGCGGTGGCTACCGCGGCCACGACCGCCGGGACGACCGCGGTGGCGACC